>CAZEFX010000013.1:0-37595 GCA_964511525.1 uncultured Jutongia sp. | reverse complement strand
CAGAGCGTTGTGGAATGTACTACGTAAACGAGAGATGGCTTGGTGGTATGCTTACTAACTTCAAGACTATCCAGACTCGTATTAAGAGATTGAAAGAAATCGAGACAATGGCTGAGGATGGTACATTTGATGTACTTCCAAAGAAGGAAGTTATCGGTTTGAAGAAGGAATGGGAGAAGCTTGAGAAGAACCTTGGTGGTATCAAGGATATGAAGAAAATCCCAGATGCAATCTTCGTAGTAGATCCTAAGAAGGAAAGAATCTGTATCCAGGAAGCACATACATTAGGTATTCCATTGATTGGTATCGCAGATACAAACTGTGATCCAGAGGAATTAGATTATGTTATCCCAGGTAATGATGATGCAATCAGAGCCGTTAAATTAATCGTTTCCACAATGGCAGATGCTGTTATCGAGGCAAATCAGGGTGAGTCTATGGCAGATGCACCAGCTGAAGAGGTTGCTGAGGAAGCATAAGATATTGTAAGACGGGACATGTCTTTTATTGCAAAACCGCTTTGTTTTATGCGAAGCGGTTTTGTAGAAAGTAAAAAATTATAGTGCACGATGATTGTGCAGAAATGGAGGAAAAAATGGCAATTACAGCTTCACAGGTAAAAGAGTTAAGAGAAATGACCGGTGCAGGTATGATGGACTGTAAGAAGGCTCTTACAGCAACAGACGGTGATATGGATAAGGCAGTAGAATGGTTAAGAGAGAATGGTCTTGCAAAGGCTGAGAAGAAGTCTGGACGTATTGCAGCAGAAGGTATGGTAGCTGTAGACGTAGCTGAGGATGGAAAGGTTGCTTCTATCGTAGAAGTAAACAGTGAGACTGACTTCGTAGCTAAGAATGAGAAGTTCCAGACATATGTAGCAGAGGTTGCTGCACAGGCTAAGAACACATCTGCAACTACTTTAGAAGAGTTCATGGCTGAGAAGTGGACTGCTGATGATGCTGGTTCTGTAGAAGAGAAGTTGAAAGCTATGATCGCTGTAATCGGTGAGAATATGAACATCCGTCGTTTCGAGAAGGTTACAACAAATGGTCTTCTTGTTTCTTACATCCACGCTGGTGGAAAGATTGGTGTATTAGTAGAAGCTGATACAGATTCTAACAGCGATGCTGTAAAAGAGTGCTTAAAGAATGTTGCAATGCAGGTAGCTGCATTGAATCCTAAGTTCTGCAGCCGTAAGGAAGTAGATCAGGATTACATCGCTCATGAGACAGAAATCTTGACAGCAGCAGCTAAGAAAGAGAAGCCAGATGCAAACGATAAGATTATCAATGGTATGGTACAGGGTCGTATCAACAAGGAATTAAAAGAAATCTGTCTGTTAGATCAGGTTTATGTAAAGGCTGAAGATGGAAAGCAGTCTGTAGAGAAGTATGTTGAGTCTGTAGCAAAGGCTGAGGGCGTTAAGCTTGAGGTTGTTAAGTTCATTCGTTTCGAGACTGGTGAAGGTATCGAGAAGAAGGAAGAAGATTTCGCTGCAGAAGTAGCTGCTCAGATGGGACAGTAATCCTAAAAATCAATAATGAAATAGTTTGGTTTGTAAGCCCCCTAAAACGTTTAAAGATAGCGTTTTAGGGGGGCTTTTTAATTGAGGTCAAAAAAGAACCATTGACTCAAAAAATCCAAATTTGAATTGAAAATTCTTAGTATATTTAATAAACTGTAAATAGTTGAGCTGTGTAATTTTAGCAATTTTCTTTAGGATGATATTGATAATATTTTATTAGAAGGATTACAACAGAAAAATTCAAAAGGATTCAAGCGTATGAGAAAAGTGATAAGGAGAGTACCATGAGTTTAAAGAACAAATCAAAAGATATGACACCCTTTGATATGAGTGACAAGCCAGTAAAACAGTTTTTACCATTTGCATGGCTTTTGTGGGGAGTGTCATATCTATTAACAGCCCGATTTGGCATGAAGGTGGAACGAATAGGAATGAAGGGATTGAAAGGACCGTTTCTTGTAATATCTACCCATCAGGGGTTTTCTGATTATTTTATTGCACCTAGAATGCTGTTTCCTAGAAGAGCAAATTATGTATCTGATATGGAGGGGTTTGCAAATTATGGAAAATGGTTATACAAGCATGGTGGGTGTATAGGAAAGCGTAGATATGTGCCAGATATAGCAGTTGTAAAAAATGTTAGATATGCCTTGTATCAGCTGAAACAACCAGTGGTTATATTTCCAGAATCCAGACATTCCGATGCGGGCATAACCTCCAATCTTCCCGGAAATCTAGGGAAACTGGTGAAGAATCTGAATGTACCCTTGGTTATTCTTTCTGCTCATGGAAGCTATCTGGCAAACCCTTTTTGGGATGAGGCTCACACTAGAAAAAGTAAGCTAAGCGCAAGGCTGGAGCTAGTGTACACTAAGGATGAAATCGAAAGCTTATCCTCTGGAGAGATTCAAAAGACCATAGAAGAAAAGCTTTCCTATGATGAGCATCAGTGGCAGCTTGATAAAAAAATTAAGATAACCTATCCAAGAAGGGCTGAAGGCTTGCATAAGCCACTATATAAGTGTATAAGCTGTGGTTCAGAGGGAAATATGAACTCTCAGGATACTAGGCTTTGGTGTGATTGCTGTAAGGTGCATTGGGTTATGAATATGGTCAGCTGGTGGAAGAAGGCAACAAAAAACAAACTATTCACATCCCAGACTGGTACAACTGGGAGAGAAAACAGGTGAAGGAAAATATTATCGCAGGTAATTATCAAGGAATAGATATACCTGTAAGCATTGAAGCTTTACCTAATGAAAAAGGGTTTGTATCTCTGGGAACAGGGCGGCTCATACATAACATGTCAGGCTATAGGTTAAGCTTGGATGACATGAATAGCGACGCTGCTAAGAGGCTTGTAGACACATTTCCACTGCAAATTACTAACAAAGCATTAGAATCAACTCAAACAGAATACAACTATAGGGAAAAGGGGAAGTGTATTGTTTTGTCTACTAAGGATTGTTGCTATTATGTCTATTCTGAAAGTCAGGAATTTATAGTGACTAAGCTTGAATTTGCAGTGGAGGAGCTTGGAAGGCTTAGGTTTACTTTATCATAGCACCTGTACCTCAAAGGCTGTAGTCTGAGGCGGAATACTTGCTGTCATGAAGGCAGTATGACGCACTCTGACCCGGATGCCCGGTGCTAACCTTGAAAAATTCATTGGTCTTCCGAAGCGGTCTAATACAATGGCATCTCTTGGAACGTTAAATCTAATGAAAGAAGATAAATTTCCGTCGCTTATGGTGGTGAAATTTCTGTTCTGTTTGTTAATATCAATAATTCTACCAACAGTAACGCGGTCACCCACAGGTCTTCTGACGATTTGTATCAAAAATGCAGAAGCCTGGGGTGGAATGCTTCTTGTCATAGCAGATGAGAAAATAGCATTTACCGTCATACCTCTTCTTAATTCTCTGGCTCGTATAGTATTCCTATTTTCATCCAGAATTACTGTCTGGTTTCCGACTACAAGTCTTATTGTTTCTTGGTTTCTTCTACGGTCTTTGCCCTCCATATAAGTAATTGTTATAAATGTTGTATTATTCTCAGAAGCAATATTTTCTATGGTTCCATTGGTAATCGTTATTGCGGAATCTCTTGGAGAAAAACTGTCCATAAATAACCTCAAAGAGCTTTTTTAATAATATATTCATGGATGAGGAGAGGGTTACTAAGAGATATGAAAAGAAATTAAATAATAAACTCAAACTTCCCACATAGAAATCTTATGGAACTTCCCATGATATCAACTATTGGAAGTTTCTAACATGATTTTTCGTCAGAAAGTTAAATAATAGAAAAATTTTTGACGATTGCTTTTTTGAAGACAACACAGGTCTTTTGAAGGACTTCGCTTTCTAAGCTTTCTACATGGCGCACCGCCGTAGCACTGTTTGAACAGGATGGATGGAGGGCAGTTTTCCTACGCAGAACGCTTGCGCTTCGGGAGCTGACGTAACGGTGCATAATATTTCAAAAAACAAAATATAAGCACCGACGTCAGCAACGCTCGTGCGTAGGAAAAACTGCCCTCCATCCATCTCTGTGAGTTTGCGTAGGCGGTTGCGTAATCACCAGTAGAAAGCAGAAAGCGATTAGTCCTTCTTAAGACCGTAGAAGTTGCGAGAAAAAGCAATCCAAAAACTTTTTCTATATATTCAAAGTCTTGAACGAAAAATCATATTGTATAATGCGCGTAGTTGATATTATGGGAAGTTACTCTCATTTTCTATGTGGGAAGTTTGAGTAATAAAACAGAAACCAGTTTGTAGCTGCTTTCAAAATGTGTTACTATCATAGGTAACAACTTACTGGAAATGAATCATTTTGATAGGAGGCAGCTATGAGAAAAAAAGATACCGATATGAAGCAGTATATGAAGAAAATAAAAAGAGCTTCCCTTTCCTTGGTGCTGGCGGCAGCATTAGCTACAACAGGGATTCCGGCGACAAGTGTACATGCTACAAAAGCAGCTTGTGAATCCTATGAGGGAAGTAATGTAGAGCACCAGAATTATTCTGTCTGGTCCTATACGCTGAAGTCCTATTTATCTGTTCTTTCAGATGGTACATTGATGCGTGTGCAGTATGGTTCTGCAATAGAGGGACTGCTTGTGGAGTATTATGATGCAGAGTATAATGTGACATCTTCTGTTATGGTTCCAGAGGAACTTCCTTTGTTTGGAGGATTTTATGCAACGGATACGAATTATTATATTGTTACAGGGCAGACAAATGCAGAAGAGTCCCCAAATGTAGAAGTATATCGTATTACAAAATATGATAAGGAATGGAACCGCATTGCCTCTGTAGGATTAAGTGATTGTAACACTACGATTCCTTTTGATGCAGGCTCCTGTAGAATGGATGTTTGTGACAAGTATTTGCTCATAAGAACTAGTCATGAAATGTATGCTTCTGAGCAGGATGGTCTTAATCATCAGGCAAATGTAACCATACAGGTAGATACAGAAAACATGACAATTACCGACTCCTATACAGATGTAATGAATAATATTATGGGGTATGTGAGTCATTCCTTTAATCAGTTTATTAAAATAGAGGATAATCATATTGTTTCTGTGGACCATGGAGATGCTTATCCACGTTCTATTGCCCTTTTAAAGTATCAGACAGATGTCAGTGAAGGAAGTTTTTGCCCGGACTATTTTGATACTCCATGTAGCGTAATTGATGTGATGGCATTCCCTGGTAGTGCTGGGGATAATATTACAGGGGCTTCTGTAGGCGGATTTGAAATCTCAGATTCTGCGTATTTGGTGGCGGGAAATTCGGTTGTTCAGGATAGCGAATACCGTACAAGAACAACGAGAAATGTATTTGTGGCTGCGGTAGATAAGGATACTTCTACGGTACAAACTAATTGGCTGACATCCTATGAGGAAGGAGATGGAACCGTATCTACTCCTCATATGGTGAAAATTTCGTCAGATAGTTATATGGTATTGTGGTCTAGAGAGGAAATAGTTTATTATGCTCTAATAGATGGAACCGGAGCATTAACAAGTGAAATATACAGCATGGATGGACAGCTTTCTGATTGTGTACCGGTTATTTCAGGGGATAAAATGATTTGGTATACATGGAAGAATGGAGCCATTACCTTTTATGATATTCAGCTTAGCGACTTGAAAGTAAATCATAAGACGGAGATTCTGAATGGACATGATTATGAAAATCAAAGTGTTGCAGATGGTGTAGCTACTTTGAAATGTATTGAGTGCCAAGAAGAAAAGGAAATAAAGGTAATTACCTCTATGGAGGTATGGTGGAATACAGATGGAGGGTATAGCTATTCCTCTGCCTATGGGGCTACAAAGAAGGTGGGAGATAAATTATATTATTTGGTGGCAGGTTCTTTTGAGAATGAGGAGGAATTGGAGACAAATGAAGAAATAGAAGTATTGTCTTCCAATGATTCTGTGGCAACCGTTTCTATGGAGAATGCCACCAATGGAGTTATTTCCTTTGTTGGGGCGGGAGAGGTTACCATTACCGTTTTTCCTAAGTATAATCCCAATTGTGTAAAAACATATACCATCACTGTAACCGGTTCAGAGGAAGGTGGAAGTGGCGGAAGTGAAAGCGGTGGAAGTGAAAGCGGTGGAAACGAAAGCGGCGGAAACGAAAGCAGCGGAAGTGAAAGCGGTGGAAACGAAAGCGGCGGAAGTGAAAGCGGTGGAAGTGAAAGCGGTGGAAACGAAAGCGGCGGAAGTGAAAGCGGTGGAAACGAAAGCGGCGGAAGTGAAAGCGGTGGAAATGAAAGCGGCGGAAATGAAACTGGCGGAAATGAAACTGGTGGAAATGAAAGCAACGCTAACGAGAACACTGGAAACACGGGAAATAGTAATACAAATAATAATTTAAATACGAATAATGCAAATTCTGGAAACACAGGTAGTACAGGAGGTAGTTCACCTACTTCAGGAAATACTGCTACAACTGGGGACGAAGGAAATACTGCAATCGGTGATAAGGTTGTTCAAAATGGTATTAAATATGAAATCTTAAAAGCAGAAGGACAGCAGTTTGAAGTAGCTGTGGAAAGTGCGGATTCTAATAAAAAAGTAGTAGCAATACCAGATACGATTATTGTAGATGATGCAGAGTATAAGGTGACCGCCATTTCTGCAAAAGCATTCTATAAAAATACTAAGATAAAGCAAGTGACGATTGGAGCCAATGTAAAAGCCATTGGAAAACATGCTTTTTATAAGTGTAAGAATTTGAAAAAAATGGTGATTCAATCCCTAGAGTTGCAAAGTGCGGGAAAACAGGCGATAAAAGGGATTCATAAAAAGGCAGTCATTAAAGCTCCAAAGAAAAAAGTGATGACATATAAAAAGCTATTTAGTAAGAAAACCGGTATGGTTAAAAGTATAAAAATTAAGAAATAGAGAATCTTTAACCGTTAGAAAATGTTGGAGAAAAATAAAAATGAGAATTAATAGAGAAGACATGTTGGAATTAACCAGAAGAATGACTCCAAAGAGAAATTCTTTCACTAGAATTGCAGGGTGTTATATTAGTCCGGATGGAGAGATAGATGGAAGCTTTAATACCCATTTCTGGGATTTAACTATGAAGGAAAAGGAAGAAAATTTAAAGCTGGCAAAGACCATTCCTTTTTCAGAAACTAATGAGAATTTAAAAGGATATAAATTTTCAAAGCAAAACCAAGGGCAAGGAAGTATGTGGCAGCTTTTAATGGGAATGAAGGCTTGTGGACTAAAAAATGATGCGCTCATGGAAATTTTCTATGATTTTGTCAGAGAACGTTATGGCTCAAATAAGGAATATGCAGTTTTTGTGTTCCATGATTGCTATGATGTACCAGTGAAGGCTTTGGATAAAGAACGGCTGGGAGATTCAGAGGAAGTATATGATTATTTGATTTGTGCCATATGTCCATTAGTGGGGGATTATGAACCGGGGACACCAGAATGGGGTTTTCTCTTTCCGGCATTTACAGACCGTAGCAGCGATATTTGTCATGTGGCAGTTTTCGATGCAAATCCAGAAATGCCTCACAGGGAGATGCTGGAGCTATTAGGGTGTCAGGAATGATATTTTCCGTATTCATTTCATGTGCCAATTTTTTGTGCAATTTACCATTTTTAAATGGTGAAAGCACCTTTTGACACCCGAAGCTTAAATAAAAAGAAAATGGGAGATAGTTGGGAGATATGAGAAACGTAGAAAAAGGAAAAATGAAGGTTTTAATCCTATGTATGGTTATTTTGGTTAGTTTAAGCAGCTGTGACAAGGAGAAAAAATTAGATACAGCATCTAGTAATAATAGAAAAGAAGTGACAAATACACAAACTTCGGAATACATGTCGGAACAGTTATCCATAGAACAACAGCTACAGTTGATTGCTGAAAATGAACAGCTTTGGAAATTGGATTATCGGGAGAAAGATTCTTATGGATATTATGGTGCGGAGTATTATCACTATGCAGTAACGGATTTAAACCAGAATGGAAGATTGGAAATTCTCAGTAATACTTATAATGGCAACGGACATATACCTTGGAATGATTGTTTTGAAGTCAGCGAAGACGGAAAGGCATTGGAAAAAGTACCTTTTAAAGGAAAAAGCAAGGATGCGGATATCTATCTGGATGAAGTGGAAGTATATTGGGAGAAAGAAACAAAGACCTATCACTATGATTTTGCAGATTATCAGCATGACAGTGCCGCTGCCCATACCTTAGCTTATTTGGATTTTGTTATGGGAGATGGAGAAATCAAGGCATCTGTTTATGGATATTTAGACCAAAGAGACGTGAATGATTGTACCTATTATGCCGGTAATAAAAGAAAAAAGATTACAGAGGAGAAATTTGCTACCTTAGAAGAAAAACATTATGCAGGATGGGAAAGTAAGAAAGCAACCTTTGGCTGGTTTTATACAGTTCAAAAGGATAAAAATGAGAATGTCATTGCGAAGAAAATTTCTTCTGAGGAATTGTATCAAAGATTGCAAAACTCTTATGAAACCTTTGGTTTTCATGAGAATCCATGATATTGCAAGTTATGTTGTATATAGGAAAAATTGCGGGATATATATTGAAAATTAAATTATGTATATTGAGCAATTAGAGAAAGGCACTATTCGTAAAAGCAAAGAAAGGTACAAGGAGAAATAGAATGAAAAGTAAGATGATAGCAATAGGACTTGTGATAGTATTATTGCTAGGAATGTGTAATTATGATAAGTATTTTGTAGAAGTAGCTAAGGCAAAATCAATGGAAGAGCAAATAATAATCATTGTAGAAAATAAAAAAGTATGGATAGAAAAAGATAGTGATTTTAGTCCGTGGGATAAGCATTATGCTGTAACGGATTTAAATCAGGATGGAAGGCTGGAATTAATTGTTACTACAGGTTCCATTGGTTCAGGTCGCTTTACTTATACCGATTTTTACCAGGTAGATCCAGAGCAGGAATCCTTGATTTCCTGTAAGGCGTTTCATACTCCAGACTATGCTTTGCCTGATTTATGCGTAGAGCATTGTAACGTATATATTGATGCATCAAAAAATACGTATCAATATTTATTTTATGATTATATCAATGGCGGTATGGGAAAAGTAGGGAAAGATCAAATTTTCTTAACCATCTCTGACAATTCTATAAATATAAACTCCATAAGAGGGACATATGGAGTTTTTAATGCCAAGAAAAATAAAAGAATGGTAAAGAACTATTATAAATATGTGAAAGGAAAACAGAAGGATACTACAAAAAAAGGCTATAAAAAAGCAATGAAAGATGCCATTAAAAATAAGACCTGCAAAAAAGCATCTTTTACATGGGTTAGACTAAAAAAGAAGGACAAGGACTATACCAAAAAGTTGATAAAGTCTTATGAGGGGTTTTTGTTGTCTTAATTGGAGGTGGGATTCCATATGGAACAATTAAAAAAGCTTATTAAAGGTGGCATAGTATTACGTTTTTTGACTTTTATACTTGCCTTGGTGGTAGGAGGCTATCAAATACAATGGTTGCAGGACTTTATGCTTAGAACCTGTGAGTGGTTTCAGACACCATTACCCAATTATGGGGATTTATTATGTGCAAATCATGTCATGATGCTTCTTTTGTGTATTGCTGCCATTGTACTAGCAATCAATCCATCTTGGCATTCAAAATACAAATTTGTCTTGATAGTGCTGATGTATCAGGCAATAAGCTTTCTATTGCAAGTTGTTTATACTTGTCGATGGATTTATTCTTATGGTGAGATTACCAAAATCTGTTGGTTTTTGCGGTTTATACCATTGCTGACAGTGCTTATACTGTACTTATGTAAAAAGGTATCTGTGAAACTGGTAATACCATTTATCGGAATTGATTTGCTATTGTACTATTGGGATGCCTGTGAGTCTTATAAGGTTAGTTTTGTTCAAGACTTCTTTATACTATATAATCCATATTATAACTTTTTTGAGTCAGCTTTATTTGCAGGTGTAGTGGTACTTATTGTTATCCTTAGTGACAGGATAAGTACGGCTAGTAATTTGTGACAATATTAGTTTATTTAAATTATAATCAGAATAGGAAATTGTATATATTTTGAAGGGAACAATAATCGATGTTTGGAAGAAAACGAAAAGAAAAAAACAGCAAGTATAATAGCCCGGATTGGAAACCAATATTGAAATGTAGTATATGCAACGGTGAGCAGGTGGCAGGCTTTAAAAACGTACATACTGGCGAGTTCAAGGAACAGGTCTTAATACGGAATCAATCGGAACTAGAGGCTTTTAAATCGAAATATCAAATTCAGGAAATTACAAAGGAGTATTAATGCAAGGTTCCAACAAAACAGAGAATCTTTCTCAAGAGTTTGGAAAGTGGTTGACTACTGGAACGGATTCCGTTATGGTGATTTTTGTGTGACGAAAAAGAGGACAGAAAGAGGGACAAAGGATGGCAAGAGAAAGTATTAATTTACCTGTTTTTATCGGAGGGGAGCTTTTTACAGGAGACTGTTTGTGGTGCGGTGCTTATGGCAGGAGCAGCAAAAGATGTGGCAGGAAAGGTATGGGCAATCTTTTTTCCGATTTTTGCCTTTGTAGTAAGTGGATATGAGCATTGTGTTGCAAATATGTATTATATTCCGGCAGGAATCTTCGCGAAGCAGAATCCGGAATATGTGCAGACTGCCATGGAGCAGTATGGATATACCACAGAACAACTAGCACAATTAAACTGGAAGACATTTTTTATCAATAGCAGTATTCCGGTGACCTTGGGAAATGTCATTGGTGGTATGGTATTTATGGGAGCATTACTATATTTGGTTTATAAACGAGAGAAAACGAAATAGAAGGTTTCCTGTGACAGGGAGAGAAAATGGTAAAAGATTTTCTCTCTCTGTTTTTGTGTTATAATAAAAAATAAGTGTAATAAGGCTATAAAAAACAGTGAAGAAGGAATAAATGAATGGAAATGGGATTGAGAGAAAGGAAGGAACCATGGGGATATACGTGGATGCGGATGCCTGTCCTGTGGTAAGGATTGTGGAACAGGTAGCGAGAAAATATGAGATTGGGGTGACGTTATTATGTGATACCAATCATGTGCTAAGCTCTGATTATAGTGAAGTGAAGGTGATTGGAGCTGGAGCAGATGCGGTGGATTATGCCTTGATTGGCTTATGCCATAAAGGGGATATTGTGGTAAGTCAGGATTATGGAGTGGCAGCAATGGCATTAGGGAAGGGTGCCTATGCAATTCATCAAAATGGCAGATGGTATACCAATGAAAATATTGACCGGCTATTAATGGAGCGGCATGTAGCGAAAAAGGCAAGACGAAGCAAGGGGAAGCACCATTTGAAGGGACCCTCCAAACGAACGAAGGAGGATGATTTTCGTTTTGAAGAGTCCTTTGAAAAGCTGATACAGAAGGCAATAGAAAGGGAAGGGTTGTTATCCTTTAGGGATAATGCTAAAATGAACCAGAGTTTGTCGGAGAGAATGGAGAAAGATACCCATTACGATATGAGAGAAAAAAACAGCAAGGAGAATAATTAAAATGAATGTATTAGATGCAAAATTTGTACAGGGTTTTATCCGTATGTGTGATGATGGATGGAATCAGGGATGGCATGAAAGAAATGGTGGAAATCTGTCTTATCGTATTAAGTCAGAAGAGATAGAAGAGGTTCGCAGTTTATTGGCTTTTGATGGCGAGTGGACAGCCATTGGCACTAGTGTACCAGAACTGGCAGGAGAGTTTTTTCTGGTAACAGGAAGTGGAAAATTTTTTCGGAATGTGCTGACCGCACCAGAGGAAAATATTTGTATTGTAGAGCTGGATAAAAAAGGTGAAAAATTTCGTATCTGCTGGGGACTAGTAAGTGGAGGAAGACCTACTAGCGAGCTTCCATCTCATTTAATGAATCATGAGGTGAAAAAGAAGGTTAGCGGAGGCAGGCACAGGGTGATTTATCATGCTCATACCACCAATGTGATTGCTCTTACCTTTGTACTTCCATTGAAGGACGAAGTATTTACCAGAGAGTTGTGGGAAATGGCAACAGAGTGTCCTGTGGTTTTTCCAGATGGAATCGGTGTGGTAGAGTGGATGGTTCCGGGAGGACGAGAGATTGCTGTAGCAACCAGTAAGCTTATGGAGAAGTATGATGTGGCAATCTGGGCTCATCATGGCATGTTCTGCTCAGGAGAGGATTTTGATTTAACCTTTGGATTGATGCATACCGTAGAGAAGGCTGCTGAAATTTTGGTGAAGATGCTTTCCATTCGTCCTGACAAGCTGCAAACCATTACAGCAGATGATTTTCGGAATTTAGCAAAGGATTTTCAGGTAACCTTGCCGGAGAAATTTTTGTATTAAGAAAAATTGGTTGGTATAAAATATAAATAAAGATATAGAAATGTCCAGATGAAAATAGACATTTGAGAAAAGGATAGAAAGGAAAAGTAAATGTTGGAGGCAATTGTAGAATTGGATGGAAATATTCTTTTGTTTATTCAGGAGGTTATTAGAAATCCGATTTTAACTCCTGTATTTCAATTTGTTACTACTTTGGGAAACGCAGGAATGATATGGATATTTATCTGTATTTTATTACTATTGCGAAAAAACACTAGGAGGATTGGATGGATGGGCTTATTTGCTCTTCTCGGTTCTCTGTTGGTTAATAATATTTTGTTGAAAAATATAGTGGAAAGACCACGTCCCTATGATATAATGGAAGAGTTACAGCCTTTAATAACAAGACCCAAGGATTTTTCTTTTCCTTCCGGGCATACAGGAAGTTCCTTTGCAGTTGCTGCCGTTTTTTACCGAAATCTGCCAAAGCAGTTTGGGATATGGATGATATTGCTGGCAGCACTAATTGGGTTGTCCCGGTTATATCTGGGAGTTCATTATCCTACGGATGTTCTGGCAGGAATGCTGCTGGGGATTGCTTTAGGCTATGGGGCAGAAAGGCTGGTTAATTGGTTAGGGGAGAAAAGAAAATAGAGAGAAACTAAGGAGGAAAGACAAATGAATCCATTTGCATTAATGAAGATAAAAGGAATGATAGAGCAGTTTCAGGCAAATCATCCAAGAGTTCCCATGTTTTTTAGAGATGCTATGCAGTGTGTGGAAGAGGGAACGATTATAGAGATTCAGGTAACTACCAAAGAAGGGAAAAATCTTTGTACCAATATGAAAATAACCGCTGAGGATTTAGAACTGTTTGAGCAGTTGAAGAGTCAGGCTATGCAGTAATTGGTAAAAATTGCGTGTTTATTGATACAAATTTGACATAATATGCCGATATAATACAACGAATGGAAATATAATACGAGTATAAAGGGAATGAATAAGCATGAAGAAAAAAGGGATACAGATTGTAAAAACAGTGGCAGCAGCTACCTTAGGCGTGGTGGCAGCAGGATATCTGGCAGGTGCTGTTTATTATGGGAATCATCTGATGAAGGGGACGGTTATTAATGGAATGGCAGTATCCAATAAATCGGCAAATCAGGTGAAGAAAGCCATAGCAGAGTATGAGCTGGTGGTTTGTGAAAGAACTGCGGATGGCTCCCGGATAGAAGTTAAGATTACTGGTGAAGAAGTGGGACTGGAGCTGACCGATAAGAAGGCGGTTCAGGATATTATTAAGGAACAGGGGGTATTTTCCTGGGTGCTTTCCGGGGAACGAACCTATGAGGTGGAGAATCTGGTCACTCTGGATGAAGAAAAGCTTTCTGATATTGTAAACAGTTTGGAAGGGTTTAAAGAGGACAGTGTCCAGAAACCAAAGGATGCCTATATTTCGGATTATGTTTCTGGAAAGGGATATGAACTGATTCCAGAAACAGAAGGAAACCAGCTTCGACAGGATGTTACCTTAGAGGCAATCCGGAGGGCAGTTCTTACCATGGATGAAAAAATTGATTTAACCAAATCGGGTTGTTACGAAGTGCCTTCTGTTACGGTAAAGGATCAGAAGCTGAAGGAGTTATATGAAAGGCTGAGTACTTATACAAGTGCAGAAATCACCTATTCTTTTGATGAAAATACAGAGGTGGTAGATGGAGACCTGATTAATCAATGGTTAAAGATAAAAAATAACGAGGTTACTATTGTTAAGGAAAAGGTAGAAGAGTTTATTGCCGGGCTTCGGAGCAAATATGATACCATTTTTACTGACCGCACCTTCAAAACCAGTTATGGAGAGGAGGTACATATTAGTGGCGGTGATTATGGCTGGTGGATGAATACTCCGAAAGAGGTAGAAAAGATTTTGCAGTTGATTAAAAAAGGAAAACAGACAAACCGGACACCGGAGTATTATCAAAAGGCAGCCAGCTATGGCGAAAATGATTATGGTGACAGTTATGTAGAGATTAATTTAACCGCCCAGCATCTCTTTGTATATAAAAAGGGAAAAAAGGTGTTAGAGTCTGATTTTGTGTCTGGAAATGTTTCTGCAGGCAATGGAACACCAGAAGGAGTCTATTCTCTTACCTATAAGGAAGAAATGGCAGAATTGGTAGGAGAAACCTATTCTACACCAGTATCGTACTGGATGCCGTTTAATGGAAATATTGGTATGCATGATGCTACCTGGAGAAGTCAGTTTGGTGGAAAGCTTTATGCTACCGGGGGTTCTCATGGATGTATTAATTTACCATATGCAATGGCAAAGAAAATATATGGATATATCGAAAAGGGAAGTCCTGTTATTTGCTACAAGCTGTCGGGAACAGAAAGCAGCAAAACCACAGGACAAACCAATGAGGAAATTGCAGAATCGGTGATTGAATCCATTGACAAGATTGGAAAGGTGACTTCTGCCAGCAGGAAGCGCATTGAGCATTCCCGGGCGATTTATAATGAATTAAGCTATTCCCAGAGAAGGCTGGTGACCAATTATGATAAATTGGTAGCAGCAGAAGTAAAGCTACGGGGATAATAGGAGGAAATACATGGCGTTTTCACAAGTAAGTGATGGAAAAGAAAATCAGGAAAATGCTTTTTTATGGGAGTATACAAAAAATGGTGGAGCTCGTATTCTGGCAGGATACGGAGCTTCACCTTATGTTATGATACCAGAAAAATTGGGTGAAGTTCCTGTAGAGGAACTAGGCGACTATTGCTTCTCAGATTCTCAGAAGGACAAGCTGGAGCAAAGGGTTTCCCAGAGGGAGTTAGAGTGTTTTGGGGAAATTCAGCCATGGATGCGGATTCTTTCTGGAAAGTATATTGAAAAGGTGGTACTGCCAGATTCTTTGAAAAAATTAGGAAATCTTGCTTTTTATAATTGCAGTAAGCTAAAGGAACTGGAGTTTGGAAATAGGCTGGATGAAATAGGCAGTGATGCTTTTATGAATTGTATTCAAATGAAAAAACTGGTATTAAGATGTGGTATCCATGAAAAAAGTGGACTGAGACAGATTTTAAGTCAAAGGTCTTCTGATACACTTGTGATTTTTCTTAAAGAAGAGAAAATAGAGGCTGCTTTATTTTATCCGGAATATTATGAGATGTATGATGAAATTGGACCAGCTCATATTTTTGCACTAAATCTCACAGGAGAAGGTTTCCGGGCTAGACAATGCTTTCAGGATGGTATAGTAGATTTGATAAAATATGATGCCATTTTTGAGCAGGCTTGTAAAGAGGAAAGTGTACGAACTTTGTGTACTATGGCAAAGAACCGTATACAATATTCTGTAGGATTAGAGGAGAAAGCGAAGAAAGGTTATATTTCTTATCTACAATCTCATGCAGAGGATTTGATAAAAGATTTGGTACAAAAAAGGCAGTTAGATTGTTTGGAATGCTTTTTTAAGAAGGAGTATTTACCAATGAAATGGCTGGTAGAATGTATTGCCATGGCATCGGAAAGCGGTTGGACTCAGGGAGCCGCCAGTATGTTGCGCTGGCAGCAGGAGAAAAAGAAGAAAACAGTAAAGGAAAGATATACTTTTGAGGACTTCTAAGGAGGCATAATGTGAAAAAACATATTCAAACCCAGACAGAATGGGAAGAAGAAATGTCTGTAAAGATATTGGGCTTTGTGAGAGACGAATTATATATGGACTTGCGTTTTTTAGGGATTGCATTATCTGCTTTGGAACCTAAAGCAGAGGAAGAGATTTATACGTTCTCTACAGATGGAACGAAACTGTTTTTCTCCAGCCAGCAGATGTTAAGGGTGTTTAAAGAGAATAGCAGATATTTAAACCGTTTATATCTTCATACGATTTTACATTGTTTGTTTCAACATTTGTGGATTGGTGGAAACCGTGATAGAAATTTATGGCATTTAAGCTGCGACATTGCAGTGGAATATGTGATTGACCATATGAATAAGCCTTCCACGAAACGAATCTTAGGATGGACTCGTACCAAGCTGTACGAAGAATTGGAAAATTTGGAACAAGGGATTTCTGCTGCCGTAATTTACCGGGTGATTCGGGAGAAATCTATGGAGGAGCTGGATATACTGTGGAAGGAGTTTTTTACTGATGACCACCGGCATTGGCCAAAAGAAGAACAGCAACAGGCAATGCCACAGGAGGCAAGAAAACAGTGGAGTAAAATTGCCCGTCAGACCCAGCAGGAGCAGAAAAAACGTGGAGAGGAACAGGAGGACGGAGAAGACCAGCTGGCAGTACAGATAAGGGCAGCCAGAAGCAGGAGAAGCTATAAAGAATTTTTGCAAAAGTTTGCTGTTTTACGGGAAGAAATGCGTTGTGATCCAGATGAATTTGATTTGAATTTTTATTCCTATGGGTTACGGATTTATGGAAATATGCCTCTGATTGAACCAATGGAAAGCCGGGAAACAAAGAAAATACATGATTTTGTCATTGTAGTAGATACCAGCTATTCCACCAGTGGAGAACTGGTACAGAATTTTTTGAAGGAAACATTGGATATTTTATCCCGGCAGAATAGTTTCTTTTCTAAAGCTAGAATACACATTTTACAATGTGATGAAAGGGTGCAAAGGGTAGATGTTATTACTAGTCAGGAAGAATTGGAAAGCTTGTTTCGGGAATTTGAAATCCTTGGTGGTGGTGGAACCGATTTTAGACCTGCTTTTGGATATGTAAATGAGCTGCAGGAGCAGGGGAAGTTTGAAAATCTTTGTGGTCTTTTATATTTTACAGATGGAAAGGGAACCTACCCTAAGAAAAAGCCGGAGTACAAAACTGCATTTTTGTATTTAGAGGATTTTGAAGAGGACTTAGTACCACCATGGGCTATGCGGATGAGATTGGAAAAAGAAGAATTAGAAAGGACGGAGTATTAATATGAATATTAAAGAAGCAAAACAGGAAATAAAGAACACGGTAGAAGCATATTTATGCAAGGATGAGGAGGGAAATTACCGTATTCCGTCTATTCGGCAAAGACCCATTCTTCTAATGGGACCTCCCGGAATCGGAAAAACCCAGATTATGGAGCAGATTGCAAAGGAATGTGAGATTGGTCTGGTATCCTATACCATTACCCATCATACCAGACAGAGTGCAGTAGGTCTGCCTTTTATCCAGCAAAAGGAATTTGAAAATCAGGAATATTCTGTAACGGAGTATACCATGAGCGAAATAATTGCCAGTGTATATGAAAAGAGAAAGGAAACGGGGAAGACAGAAGGTATCTTATTTATAGATGAAATAAACTGTGTATCAGAGACCTTAGCGCCAACCATGCTGCAGTTTTTACAATGTAAGACCTTTGGTAACCAGCAGATTCCAGAGGGGTGGATTATTGTAGCGGCAGGAAATCCACCAGAGTACAATAAATCTGTCCGGGAATTTGATATGGTAACACTAGACCGTGTCAGAAGGATTGATATTGAAGCGGATTATCGTGTCTGGAAGGAATATGCCAGAGAACAACAGGTTCATAGTGCTTTGTTAAGTTATCTGGAATTGCAGCCTAGAAATTTCTATCGTGTAGAAGCGGATGTGGACGGTCTGCAATTTGTTACTGCCAGAGGATGGGAGGATTTTAGTAATCTGTTACAGGTCTACGAAGAGAAAAAAATGCCAATTTCGGAAGATGTGGTATATGAGTTTTTACGGCATCGGGATGTGGCAGAGGATGTGGCGGCATATCTTGATTTATATAGAAAATATCAGGATGACTATGGAATACCACAGATTTTGCAAGGAAAGGTAAAAGCTCAGGTATACGAAAGACTAACTCAGGCAGCCTTTGATGAGAGAATCAGTGTGGTATATCTTCTGTTAGATGGATTGCTTTTGCAGATGAATAAAGTGCAGAAAGAAAAAAAGATTACAGACAACTGGTATCAGTCCTTGAAGGAATATCGGAAAACAATGGCTGATTCAAAGGAGGCCAAAGAGGTATTTGAGAGAGAAAAGTCAGCCTTTGACTGTCAGTGCGCAAAGCTGGAAGAGGCAGAGGAAAGTGCATGGATTTGTCTGGAGCATGCCTTTGATTTTATGGAAGCAGCCTTCCAGACCGGACAGGAAATGATTATTTTTGTGACAGAATTAACACTTTCTTCCGCAGCAGCGGCATTTTTGGCAGAAAATAGCTGTGAAAGATACATTAAATACAATCAGGAACTGCTAATCGGAACCAGAAAGCGGGAACTCTTATCCGAATTAGAGCAGTAGAGGTTCTCACTAGGAAAAAAGCTCTTCGGAGTCCAGTACGATGGTGAAAGGTCCATCATTTACCAGGGAAACCTTCATATCGGCTCCGAAAATACCGGCTTGTACTACCGGACAGTAGCCCTTGGACTGCTCCAGTAGATATTCGTATAATTCGTTGGCATGGTCTGGGCTGCCGGCATCAAAGAAGGAAGGGCGGTTCCCTTTCTTACAGTTGGCATATAGGGTAAATTGGGAAACCAGAAGAAGTTCTCCCTTTACATCTTGCAGAGAACAGTTGGTCTTGCCCTCTGTATCAGGGAAGATGCGTAGATTTAATGCTTTTTTCAGCATTTTATCAGCGATTTCTCTGGTATCATCGTTGCAGACACCTACGAAGATTAAAAATCCCTTCTGGATAGAGCCTGTGATGTTTCCATCTACGGTAACAGAAGCTTCTGTTACTCGTTGTATTACAAATTTCATAATAATTCTCCCTTTCTTTATTGGTCATTTAAAGAGTATCAAATTTCTTGATTATTATACATCATGATGTGGAATGATTCAAATAGAAGGAACCATAAGGAACAAGGCAGCATCAACTGTGAAAAAGGCAAGACAGAGGATTTGTTACGAGAAATGTAGACGAAAAAGCAAAAGAGTGTTATAATTGTTCGGTATGGGTATCGTTTGCAATGAATAGAATAATAAGAAAAAACAAAGAGGGTGATGGAATGACACGACAAGAGCTGTCAAGACGTGCCAAGACTCGTGAACAGCGCCGCCGTCAGTTGAAATTCAGACGAATTGTGTTTTCTGTGCTACTTGCAACTATACTAATTACATTGGTATATAGCTGTTATAGTTATTACAAAATAAGGGGATTGAAAAAAGAAGTAGAGACCCTGCAGCAACAGTTGGAAAATAGTGAGACAGGTCAGGAAAGTCTTGAAGAACAATTGGAACAGCTTCAAAAGCAATTAGAAGAAAAGGAACGTCAGTTACAGCTGCGTACAGAAGCTTTAACGGATTATCCGGAGAAACCAAATGTATATTTGACCTTTGATGACGGTCCTAGCCGGAACACAGATGCAATTATGGATACATTAGCAGAAGAAAATGTCCGTGCTACATTTTTCTGTATTGCCAGACAGGGGCAGAAAAATGCTGACAGGTATCAACGGATAGTACAGGAAGGACATACTCTGGGGATGCATTCCTATAGTCACGACTATAAGGTCATTTATCAGAATCTAAATTCTTTTAAAGAGGATGTGACCGGGATTAGTGATTTTCTGTTTGGAATCACTGGAGTTGTACCAGAATTTTATCGGTTTCCCGGAGGAAGCAGCAACGCCGTTAGCGATGTATCCATGAAAAAATGTATCCGTTATGTCAAGAAAAAGGGACTCACCTATTTTGACTGGAATGCACAGAACGATGATGCTACAGGAAAAGCATACACATCGGACCAGTTGGTGGAACATGCTATGGGTAGTGTGAGAGCAGCTGGTGACAATGTCGTGTTGCTAATGCACGATGAAGAGACAAAAACAGCAACCGCAGAATCTTTGCCAGAACTGATACAAACCTTAAAGGCAGAAGGGTATGATATTTTGCCCATTACTAAGGATACAAAGCTGGTGCAGCATATGCAGTAAAATTCTGTTTGCTGATAAAAGGAGGAACAGAAATGGGATTCTTTAGAGATTTTAAGGATGACATGATGTTAGATGAAACTTCTGACAACCCAAAAAGTCAAGAGGAAGAAATTCTCGTAAGCGAAAAAAAGGAGGAAGAAACAATGAGTGATTTTGAAGATGCAAACGTAGATAAGGATCTGTTAAGTCAGATTTTTGCTCAGGACGATTCAGAGGATGACAGCTTGTTAAAGAGTGATTTATTCGCAGATAGCTCTGAGGAAGAAAAGAAGGAAGAGTTCGTACAGGAAGAGATTTCAGATTTACTTTTATCTGGGGATTCTGAGGAAGAAAAAGAAGAGGCAGAGGAAGTAAAAGAGGAAGAAACTAAGGAAGAAGAGCTTCCTGTAGAAGAAAAGAACGAAAAAGAAGAAGAGCCTGCAAAGAAGCCAAAGCGCAGCTCAGCAGCAGATGGTGATGTTACCATTATTACAAAGGGAACAACCATTAATGGTGGTATTTCTTCTGATGGTTCTTTGGAAATCATGGGTACTATTACTGGTGATGTAGAGTGTTTAGGAAAGCTTTCTGTTTATGGACAGATTTCAGGTAATGTAACTGCTGCTGATATTGTTGTAGAGACAGAGCGTTTAGAAGGAAATATTGATAGTGAAGGTTCTATTGAAGTTGCGGTAGGTACTATTATTATCGGTGATATTACTGGAACATCTGCAACAATTGCCGGCGCAGTAAAAGGAAATATTGATGTAAATGGACCAGTTACTGTAGATTCTACTGCAATTGTAAAGGGAAGCATCAAGGCGAAGTCTATTCAGGTAAATAATGGTGCAGTAGTAGATGGATACTGCTCATTGAATTATGCAGGTGTAGATTTAGAGGATTTCTTTGAGGAAAAATAACAGGAGGAAGATTCGTTATGGCAAAATATAAGCGTGTATTATTAAAGCTTAGCGGAGAGGCTCTTGCGGGACCTAACAAAACAGGATTTGACGAAGCAACCTGCTTGGAAATTGCAAAGCAGGTAAAGCAGTTGGTGGATGATGGCATTGAAATAGGAGTTGTTACAGGTGGTGGTAACTTTTGGAGAGGCCGTACCAGTAAAAACATCGACCGTACCAAGGCAGATCAGATTGGAACTCTTGCTACAGTTATGAATTGTATTTATGTATCTGAGATTTTCCGTTCAGTAGGGATTCAGACTAGTGTACTGACTCCATTTGAGTGTAGTTCCTTTACAGAAGTGTTCTCAAAGGATAAGGCGAACCAGTATATGAAAAATGGTGTAGTAACCTTTTTTGCAGGTGGAACCGGACACCCTTACTTCTCTACTGATACAGCCATTGTATTAAGAGCAGTAGAGATGGAGGCGGATGTGATTCTGTCAGGTAAGTCTATTGATGGAGTATATGATTCTGATCCGGCAGTAAATCCAAATGCTAAGAAGTATGATGAGATTGACATTAATGAAGTCATTAACCAGCGTCTTGGTGTAATCGATTTGGCTGCGGCAGTACTTTGTATGGAAAATCATATGCCGATGATGATTTTTGGACTGAATGAAGAAAACAGTATTGTAAATACTGTAAATGGTGTAACAAAGGGAACTTTAGTTACTGCATAATAACTTGTAGATAAAAGAAAGAAGAAAAGAGGTTTAACATGAGTGTAGAATTAAATCAATTTCAAGAAAAAATGGAAAAATCCTTGGACAGTCTGGCAAATGAGTATACTACCATTCGTGCCGGAAGAGCAAATCCACATGTATTAGACCGTATTAATGTTGATTATTATGGTCAGCCATCTCCTTTACAGACAGTGGCTAATATTTCGGTAGCGGAAGCTCGCATCCTGGTGATTCAGCCTTGGGAAGCCAGCTTAATTAAGGAAATCGAAAAGGCCATTCTTACTTCTGATTTGGGTCTTACTCCAAATAATGATGGTAAGGTGATTCGTCTTGCATTCCCAGAGCTTACAGAGGAGCGTCGTAAGGAATTAGTAAAGGATGTTAAGAAGAAAGGCGAGAATGCAAAGGTTGCTATCCGTAATATTCGTAGAGATGCCAATGATGTTATTAAGAAACAGCAGAAGGCAAATGAGATTTCTGAGGATGAGCAGAAGACTTTGGAAAATGACATTCAGAAGATGACAGATGATTATATTAAGAAAATTGATACTATGATTGATGATAAATCAAAGGAAATTATGACGGTATAATACAAACAATAAAAAGGGATGGGCATTGCCCGTCCCTATTAAAGATTTTTGAGGGGTAAATTATGGAGAGCAAGGAAAAAATGGTTCCTCGCCATGTAGCCATTATCCTGGATGGAAATGGAAGATGGGCAAAGAAAAGAATGCTTCCACGCAATGCTGGTCATGCAGCAGGAAGCAAAAATGTAGAAAAAATCTGTGAGGCAGCATGGAATATGGGGATTGAATATGTAACCATGTATGCATTTTCTACAGAAAATTGGTCAAGACCAAAAGAAGAAGTAGATGCTTTAATGAAGCTTTTAGAAAGCTATTTAAAGGATTGTTTGAAAACCAGTAAGAAAAATAATATGCAGGTTCGGGTAATTGGGGATATATCCCGTCTGGAACCGCAGTTACAGGATAGAATCAAAGAGCTAGAGGAAGTTTCTTCGCAGAATACAGGATTACATTTTCAGGTGGCATTAAATTATGGAAGCCGGGATGAAATTACTAGAGCTGTCCGTAAAATAGCACAGGATGTGAAAAATGGTGCGTTAGAGCCTGAGGCGGTTACAGATGCAACTATTACGGACTATCTGGACACCGAAGGAATTCCGGATCCAGATTTAATGATTCGTACTAGTGGAGAACAGAGACTTTCCAATTATCTGCTGTGGCAGTTAGCTTATGCAGAGTTTTATTTTACTGATGTTCTTTGGCCGGATTTCGACAAGAAGGAATTAGAAAGGGCAGTAGATTTTTATCAACAAAGAGACCGCCGCTTTGGTGGATTGAAGTAAGAAAGGCAGGGCAGTAACGTGTTTTGGACGAGACTTGGTAGTGGAGTTGTATTACTGGCAATTACAATTGCTTTAATGGTGTATGGAAGTTATCCTCTTTTTTGGGTGATAACAGGAATTTCTTTGATTGGATTATTTGAATTATTCCGGGTAGTGAAGATGGAAAAGTCATTTCCGGCAGTGGTAGGATATATTTCTAGTATTGTTTTGGATATTCTGATTTTAGAAAATGCATATCACTACTTGATTTTATGGCTGGTATTGACTTTAATGGTGATGATGGCATGCTATGTAATCGGTTATCCTGCCTATCATTCCCAGCAGATGACCATGATTTTCTTTGGACTGGTGTATGTCACATTAATGATGTCTTTTGTATTTAAAGTACGTTTTATGGAGCAGGGAATCTTGCTGGTTTGGTTGATTTTTATTGGAGCATGGGGCTCTGATACCTGTGCCTACTGTGTTGGAAAGCTGATTGGTAAGCATAAGCTTCCATCCAAGCTTAGTCCAAATAAGACATTAGAGGGCTGTTTAGGTGGAGTTCTGGGAGCAGCTTTGATTGGATTTATTTATGCAAGGATTGCATATAGTAATAATGTAAATTTCTGGTGGCAGTTTGCTGTGATTGGCGGAGTTTCTTCTGTGATTTCCCAGATTGGAGATTTGACCGCTTCTGCTATTAAGAGAAATTATGACATTAAGGATTATGGACATTTGATACCAGGACACGGTGGTATTTTAGATCGATTTGACAGTATTATTTTTACTGCACCAACTGTATATATGCTGGTGGTATTTTTACTGTAGTACATAGGGAGAGAACTCCTATATAAGGTAAAAGGGGGAAATGAATTGAAACAAATCGTAGTGTTAGGTTCTACTGGTTCTATTGGAACCCAGACTTTGGAGGTTGTTCGCAATAATGAAGATATGAAGGTGGTTGCACTTGCCGCTGGAAGTAATATTGATTTGGTGGAACAACAGATTAAAGAATTTCATCCTGAATTAGTTTGTGTTTTTGATGAAAAGAAGGCAAGAGAACTGGCATTAAGAGTGTCTTCAGAAAATATATCTATCTTATATGGTATGGAAGGTCTGATTGCCTGTGCTACCATTCCTTCCGCAGATGTGGTAGTAGCGGCAGTGGTTGGAATGATAGGAATCCGTCCGGTAGTGGAAGCTATCCGGGCTGGAAAGGATATTGCTTTTGCTAATAAGGAGACCTTGGTTACAGCGGGACATATTATTATGCCTATGATACAGCAGCACCGGGTGCTTCTAATGCCGGTAGATAGTGAGCATGCAGCGATTTTTCAGTGCCTGAACGGAGAGCATCATAGTGAAATTAGCAGAATTTTACTGACAGCCTCTGGTGGTCCATTTCGAGGAAAGAAGAAAGATGAACTGACAAATATTCAGGTTGAGGATGCATTAAAGCATCCAAATTGGTCCATGGGAAGAAAGATTACCATTGATTCTTCGACTATGGTAAATAAGGGATTAGAAGTTATTGAAGCAAAATGGCTTTTTGATGTAGATTTTGAACAGATAGAGGTGGTATTACAGCCTCAGAGTGTAATTCATTCTATGGTGGAGTTTGTGGATGGTGGAGTGATGGCACAGCTGGGGACACCAGATATGAAGCTGCCGATTCAGTATGCTTTAACCTATCCACAACGAAGAAATCTTCCGGGAGAGAGGTTGGATTTTACCAAGCTGGCAGGTCTTTCCTTCGAGGAACCGGATAGAGAAACCTTCCGGGGCTTAGAGCTGGCATATATGGCTGGAAAAACTGGAGGAAGTATGCCGACGGTGTTTAACGCCGCCAATGAAAAGGCAGTAGCATTATTCTTAGACCGAAAAATTGCATATCTGGATATTCCTAAGATTATTGAAGATTGTATGGAGGAACACAAGAATATTAGTAATCCATCCTTAGATGAAATTTTAGCAGTGGAAGCAGAGGTTTACGCAAGAATTACAGAGAGATACCCATCTTAGAAGGTGAAATAAGCAGAGAGTAAAAGAGGAAGAGAAAGAAAGGCTGGTTAGTGTAAATGAATATTATTGCCGCATTATTAATTTTTACCGTAATTGTAGTAGTTCATGAATTTGGACATTTTCTTTTGGCGAAGAAGAATGGGATTGAGGTAACAGAGTTTTCTGTTGGTATGGGCCCAAGGGTTATTACATTTGCTAAGACAGCGAATGGATTGGTTTGCAAATTCCTGTGTAATCAGAAGACTTTTGAGGAAAGAGAAGATTGGCAGGGAATTACAAAGTATTCCTGGAAGTTACTTCCAATTGGTGGCTCCTGTGCTATGGTTGGAGAAGATTCGGAGGATGAGTCAGAAGGCTCTTTCAACAGCAAGGGGGTATGGGCTCGTTTTTCTGTAATATTTGCAGGTCCATTTTTTAATTTCATTCTGGCGTTTGTATTTTCTGTAATTATTTTAGGAGTAGCCGGAGTGGATATTCCAAAGGTAGTACAGGTTTATAGTGACCAGCCGGGAGAAGTGGCAGGAATTCAAGAAGGAGATTTGATTAAGAGTATTAATGGAAAGAAGATTTCCATTGGTCGTGAAATTGATACCTATCAATTGCTTCATCCTTTAACAGGAGAAGATGTGAAGGTTGTAGTAGAGCGTGATGGAAAGGAAAAGACCATCACCATTGATCCAAATTATGAGACCTATTTATTTGGTTTTAGCTATTCCCAGGAGGAGATTTCCGAGGCAGAATTGCTGGGCATTTCAGAAGGAGGTGCCTTTGAAAAGGCTGGCTTGAAGGAAGGGGATATTGTTCTTAGTATTAACGGAACTAAGATAGAAAACTCTGGTGAATTAAATACTGTAATGAATGAAGTGAAAAATGGAGAAGACGTAGAATTTATAGTAGACCGGAATGGAGAGGAAAAAGAATTTACAGTAACACCAGAGGAATATAAAGGAAAGAGCCTTGGATTCTATGCATCTACCAATGAGAAACGTGGTGCTCTGGATGTGCTAAAATACAGTGTAATTGAAGTGAAATATTGGATTGAATCTACCGTAGCCAGTCTGGGACAGTTAATTGGTGGAAAGCTTTCTACGGATGATATTTCTGGCCCAGTAGGTATTGTGGATACGGTAGGTGGTGTGATTGACCAGAGTGTAGAGCTTGGAGCTACAGCAGTTATCATTAATATGCTTTATATGTCCGTTCTTTTAAGTGCAAACCTAGGTGTTATGAACCTTTTGCCATTGCCCGCATTGGATGGTGGAAGATTGGTATTTATTTTGATTGAAGCTGTTCGTGGGAAGCCAATTGACAGAGAAAAAGAAGGCTTTGTTCATATTATTGGTTTTGTTTTATTGATGGCATTAATGATATTTGTTATGTTTAATGATATTTTGCGAATTATAAAATAAATGAAATATGCGCATTAAGGAAAGGCATGGTTAGGAAGATGTATCGTGACAATACAAAGATAATTCAGATTGGAAATAAAAAAATCGGTGGAGGCAATCCTATTGCTATCCAGTCTATGACTAACACCAAGACGGAGAATGTGGAAGCCACGGTGAAGCAGATACTTCAGCTGGAAGAGGCAGGATGTGATATTATCCGCTGTGCAGTACCAACTATGGAGGCGGCACAGGCTTTAGCACAGATTAAGAAGCAAATTCATATTCCTTTGGTGGCAGATATTCATTTTGATTATCGTCTTGCTATTGCTGCTATGGAAAATGGAGCTGATAAAATCCGAATCAATCCGGGAAATATCGGTGATGCAGACAGAGTGAAGGCAGTAGTAGATGTTGCGAAGGAAAGAAATATACCAATTCGTGTAGGTGTAAATAGTGGTTCTTTGGAGAAAGAGTATATTGCAGAGTATGGTGGAGTTACCGCAGAAGGAATTGTCCGCAGTGCCCTAGGTAAGGTAAAGCTTATTGAGGATATGGGTTATGATAATCTTGTGATTAGTATTAAATCCTCCGATGTCATGATGTGCATTAAGGCTCATGAGCTCATTGCCCAGAAGACCCAGTATCCACTTCATGTAGGCATTACGGAATCAGGAACGGTTTTATCTGGAAATATTAAGTCTGCTATTGGCTTGGGAAATATTTTGTATCAGGGAATTGGCGATACCATTCGCGTTTCTTTGACTGGTGATCCGGTGGAAGAGATTCGTTCTGCAAAATTGATTTTACGCACCTTAGGACTTCGTAAGGGAGGAGTGACGGTAGTATCCTGCCCTACCTGTGGTCGTACACAGATTGATTTGATTGGTCTTGCGGGCAAAGTAGAAGAATTAGTAAAAGACATGGATATGGATATTAAGGTGGCTGTAATGGGCTGTGTGGTAAATGGCCCAGGAGAGGCAAGAGAAGCGGATATTGGAATTGCAGGTGGAAAAGGCGAGGGATTGCTGATTAAAAAGGGTGAGGTTATCAAAAAAGTACCAGAGGATCAGTTGTTGTCTACCTTAGAGGAAGAGCTGCGAAAAATGGAACAGTAACAAAATGAACAGAATGTAGAAGCTGGCCTGTTTAAAGGGCAGCTTCTTTTGTAAATTTAGAATTGCTTGAAATATAAGGGATTCCTAATAAGAATTGGGAAAGGAGAAGGTACATATGGATCAGACCTTGTTAGAAACCTTTGAGGGACTGAAAATGACAGACCGACAGAAAAAACTATTTTCTGATGTTTTAGTAGAGCGGATTCAGGTATATAAAGAAAAACGGTTGATTTTAATTACATTAAAGAGCAGTCATATTATTCCATACCGTGAGGTGTGTCTGGTTCGATATAATCTGGAGGCTGTTTTTGGTCCTACAGGATTTGAAGTGCAGATTGAGGATTATTATCTTCTTTCCAGTCAGTACCAGCCTTTGAATTTCTGGCAGGAATATCAGGAAAGTGTTCTCCATATCCTGAAAGAAGAAAATATGCTGGATTTTAATATGCTGTACAGTGGACAGGCAAAGATGGAAGGAAATGTACTTACCATTACCTGTGAAGATGACAGTATGTATCGTGCCAGAGAAAGGTCTTTAACAGAGAAAATACAAGAGATTTTTCAGAAAAAAGCAGGAATGGAAATTCTTGTGAATTTGGAGTATGTAGAGCCGGTGAAAAAGGAAGAGCCTCAAGGGTACGAAATCTTTCATGTGGAAAGACCAAGGGGGCAGAAGAAGGAAGAACAGGCTGGTGGTTCTTATGGAGTGCAGGGAGAGGGAGTAGTTCCTCATAATGAAGAGGTTCCATGGGATGCAGCAGCTGGAGCTGAGATGGAAATGTATTCCTCCTCCATGGCAGATGCAGAGGCCGCTGTAGCCGCAGCCTCTGCTGCAATGGCAGATATGCAAAATGAGGCAGGAAAGATGGCAGAGCCAAAGAAGGATTTTAGTGCAGGAAATAGTCAAAAAGCAGGGAAGGAGTCCGCTAATTCTGGCGGAAAGAAGTTTGAAAAGGGGAGTTGGAAATCCAAAGGTGGTTTTGGTGGAAAAGGTAATATTGATGAAGAGTGTTTCTATGGAAGAAACTGTGAAGGAGAGCATGTTAAGATTGCTGATATTCAGGGTGAAATCGATGAAGTTGTGATTGAAGGTATGATAATTAGTGCGGAAGAGAAGGAATTGCGTAGTGGAAAAATACTTTATACTTTTCATGTTACTGACTTTACGGATACCATTGCCGTCAAGCTTTTCTTACAGCCAGAACAGGCACAGGAGATTATCCCTAATGCAGGGAAAGGAAAGTTCGTTATTGTAAAAGGAATGCCTTTGTATGACAACTTTAGTAAGGAAATTAGTATTTCCTCTGTTCGAGGTATTAAACCGGGAAAAGATACCAGAGTGTCACGAATGGATCATTATGAGGGAAAAAAGCGGGTAGAGCTTCATGCCCATACCCAAATGAGTGAAATGGATTCCGTTATGTCTGTAAAAGACTATGTAAAAACTGCATTGAAATGGGGGCATAAATCCATTGCCATTACAGATCACGGTGTGGTACAGGCATTTCCGGATGCGGATCATGCATTGAGCCCAGGGGATGATTTAAAGATTATTTACGGTGTAGAGGCGTATCTGGTGGATGACTTGGTGGATATGGTTCGTAATGAGAAGGGACAGACATTAAATGATTCTTTTGTAGTATTTGACTTAGAGACTACTGGAATCGGTGCAAAAAGTAACCAGATTATTGAAATTGGCGCAGTAAAGGTAGAGAATCAGACCATTACAGACCGATTCAGTACCTTTGTAAATCCACGAAGACCCATTCCGTATAATATTGAGCAGCTTACTGGAATCAATGATGGCATGGTAGTAGGAGCACCAGGAATCGAAACGGTGCTGCCACAGTTTCTGGAGTTTTGTCAGGGGTGTGTTATGGTAGCCCATAATGCGGACTTTGATATTGGATTTATTCAGCAGAAGGCAAAAGAGCAGAGTATAGAAACAGATTTTACGGTAATTGATACAGTAGCAATGTCCCGTGCCATGCTGCCACAGCTGAAGCGGTATAAGCTGGACAGAGTTGCTAAAGAATTAGGTGTTTCATTAGAAAATCATCATAGGGCTGTAGATGATGCTGGAGCCACAGCAGAGATTTTCTTACGTTTGTGTAAGCGCTTGGAAGAGAAGGAGATTACTACCTTAGCCCAGTTAAATGAATTTGGTAAGCCGGATGAAGAAACTATACAGAAAATGCCATCCTATCATGCTATTATTTTGGCGAAAAATGAGATTGGCAGAGTCAATCTGTATCGACTGGTATCGGAATCCCATTTGAAATATTTTAACCGACGTCCAAAGCTTCCGAAGAGTTTGCTTTTACAGTGGAAGGAAGGATTGATTACAGGCTCTGCCTGTGAGGCGGGAGAATTATTTCAGGCAATTCTGGAGGAGAAGTCGGATGAAGAAATTGATCGTCTGGTAAGATTTTATGATTATTTAGAAATTCAACCATTGGGCAATGATGAATTTATGATTCGGGATAAAGACAGATATCCCCAGATTCAGGACGAAAATGACCTAATGGAAATTAACCGAAAGATTGTAGCCTTGGGAGAAGCTTATCATAAACCGGTAGTAGCTACCTGTGATGTACATTTTCTAAATCCTGAGGATGAGGTATACCGTCGGATTATTATGGCAGGAAAGGGCTTTTCTGATGCAGATCAGCAGGCTCCATTGTATTATAGAACCACAGAGGAAATGCTTTCGGAGTTTCAGTATCTGGGGGCAGCAAAGGCGGAGGAAGTGGTAATTACTAATACGAATCTTATTGCAGACATGATTGATTATGTAAATCCTTGCAGTCCAAGAAAGTGCCCACCAGAAATCGAAAATTCGGATCAGGATTTACGAGATATTTGTTATAATAAAGCCCATTCGATTTATGGAGAGAAGCTTCCGGAAATTGTAGAGGAGCGTCTGGAGAGAGAGTTAAATTCTATTATTAGCAATGGATATGCGGTTATGTATATTATTGCCCAGAAGCTGGTATGGAAATCAGTGGAAGATGGATACTTAGTAGGTTCCCGAGGTTCCGTAGGTTCCTCCTTTGTAGCCACCATGGCGGGAATCAGTGAGATTAATCCTCTTCCAGCTCATTACTATTGTCCAGAGTGTCATTATTATGATTTTGATTCCCAGGAAGTAAAGGCATATTCCGGTTCTTCTGCCTGTGATATGCCGGATAAGCCTTGTCCAAAATGTGGGACAATGCTTGCGAAGGATGGACATGATATCCCATTTGAGACCTTCCTTGGATTTAAGGGAAATAAAGAGCCGGATATTGACTTAAACTTTTCCAGTGAATATCAGAGTAATGCTCATGATTATACGGAAGTAATCTTTGGTGCGGGTCAGACCTTCCGTGCCGGAACTGTAGGTACACTGGCGGATAAGACCGCATATGGTTACGTGAAGAAATACTGTGAAGAACGAGAAATGACCAAACGTAGTGCAGAAATTGAACGTATAGCTGGTGGCTGTGTAGGGGTGCGGCGTTCTACCGGACAGCATCCAGGCGGTATTGTTGTACTGCCCATTGGAGAGGAGATTTATACCTTTACTCCGGTACAGCATCCAGCCAATGATATGACCACCACTACCATTACCACACATTTTGATTATCATAAAATAGATGCAAACCTTTTGAAATTAGATATTCTTGGGCATCAGGATCCCACTATGATTCGTATGCTGGAGGATTTGACCAAGGTCAATGCAGCGGAGATTCGTATGGATGATCAGGAGGTGTTATCACTTTTTGAGAGTCCAAAGGCATTGGGAATCACACCAGAGGATATTGGGGGCTGCAAATTAGGAAGTTTGGGACTTCCAGAGCTGGGAACCCATTTCGTTATGAACATGTTAGAGGCGACGAAACCAAAGAGCTTCTCGGATTTGGTACGTATTTCCGGACTTTCCCATGGAACCAATGTATGGCAGGACAATGCAGAGTACTTTATTGCAGAAGGATATTGCACACTGTCTACGGCAATCTGTACCCGTGATGATATTATGACCTATCTCATTCGTATGGGTGTAGAAAATGAACGTTCCTTTAAGATTATGGAAAGTGTCCGTAAAGGAAAAGGATTAGATGATAGTATGATTGCGGATATGAAGGCATGTGATGTACCAGATTGGTATATTGAATCCTGCCAGCGTATTAAGTACATGTTCCCGAAGGCGCATGCGGCAGCTTATATTATGATGGCGATGCGTGTGGCATGGTTTAAGGTACATAAGCCATTAGCCTACTATGCAGCATATTTTAGTATTCGAGCCACAGCCTTTGATTATGAGCTGATGTGTCTCGGAAAGGAACGGTTGGAATACTATATGGCGGATTACAATAAGCGAAGTGACTCCTTGTCGGATAAAGAAAAGTCCACTTTGGAAGATATGAAAATCGTGCAGGAAATGTACGCTCGTGGATTTGAGTTTGTAAAGATTGACATTTACCGTTCTAAGGCCACACGTTTCCAGATTGTGGATGGAAAATTAATGCCAGCCTTTTCTACCATTGATGGGCTGGGAGGTAAGGCGGCAGAGCTTATTGAAGCAGAAGCCAGAAAGGGAAAGTTCCTGTCCAGAGAAGACTTTAAGAACCGCTGTAAGGTTAGTGCGAATACAGTAGAAACTATGGCGGATTTAGGGTTGATGGGAGATTTGCCTCGGAGTAACCAGATGTCCATATTGGATTTTATGTAGGATTCTAAAACTTCCCATAGAATTAATTATGGGAAGTTTTAGTAAATTAAATAAGGTGTAGGGGCTTGATAATTTAATAAGACCTTACACCTTTTTTTCATGGTTTATAGTTATCAGTATTTATACCTAGAGCATGGAGTTTGTTTTCTTGTACTTTAATCTGATAATCTAATTCTTTGTTAATGCCTTGTTCAGCTTCTTTTATTCTTAGGAGATTAACGTAGTAGTTAATTTCGTTGTTCATCATTTCTGTTTGATTCATTTCTGGCATCATCCTTTCACCGTCCCCTCTATAAGTTTAATACCTATATTATAAGGACTTTCATTAGGGGTGTAAAGTCTTATTAAGTTGTCAAAGTGCATATGAAATGTGTCAAATAGTTACAAAAAGTGGAAAATAATAAAATCAAATAATCAAAAGATTTTTCTTGAAAAGCTGATAAAAAGATTTTTTGAAGTGAGTAATATCATAGCATTATTTTATAGGAAGAATCAATGTACGTAATATCTAAATTTTATTAGAAAGGAACAGGGAAAATTTGGTTATATATGACAAGACAAAATTAGGAAATTTGTTGTATAATATGCACAATATATGATTGGGAGAAGGTCAGTCAAACGAAGGAGGACAGAGGAGAAATGACGCAAAAAGAAGTACGTGAAAGATTATTTTCCTTACAGGAGGAAGGGTATCAAAAATTTTCTGCCAGTCTGATTCCGGGGGTGAAGGATATGCTGGGCATCCGTATTCCTGCCTTGCGAAAACTGGCAAAGGAACTGGCGAAGGAGAATTGGAAATCCTGTCTGGCATGGAAAGAGCCTTTGTATTTTGAAGAGCGGCAGCTACAGGCATTTATTATTGGATATGCTAAGGCAGATATTAAAGAAATTATAGAAGCGCTCAGGCAGTTTATACCTACGGTGGATAACTGGTCTGTCAATGATTCTCTCTGTTCTTCTTTAAAAATTGCCAGAAAATACCCAGAAGAAATTTGGAAGTTATTGATGGAATATAAGGATAGTGAATCAGAGTTTGAAGTCCGGGTAGTAGCTGTGACATTAATGGCGCAGTATCTGATGCCAGAGTACATAGACAAGGTATTAGAGGTGCTGGTATCTCTTCCGGTTAGGGGCTATTATACCAGTATGGGAATTGCCTGGGCATTGGCTACCGCCTGGGCGAAATTTCCGGAAAAAACAAGAGAATATCTTGCAAAACATTCCATCGAAAAAGAAACCTATCGAAGGATGTTGCAAAAGTGCATTGAGTCCTATCGGATTAGCGTGGAAGATAAGGTATGGATGAAGCAGGAGAGAGAACAACTTAAAACAACAGAATAAGGAAATCTAAAATAACAAAATAAGAAAAACAAAGAAAAACAGACGCAAAAAAGGAACCAAGATAACAAGAAACCACCATAATAATAAAAGATGCACTTTTATTATTATGGTGGTTTTTGCCTTGTGTAACAGAGAAGAAAAACTTTATTCTGTTTCCGTCTCTGGCATTAATGGTTCAAAAATACGGCTGTTGTGAGCCTCATTTTTTTTGGTTGCGGTAATTTCCATAGCCGATTTGCAAAAATAATCCTGAGCACAAAGTTTATCCTTGCCTCGAAGGGACTGTTTTGCATAGGTTCCATCGGGCTGCATGATATGTGCTTTTAAAGTATCTGCCAGCTGGATTTCCAAGACATGAATCACTTCTTCTTTTAATGCCTCGTCTTCTATAGGGAACAGGATTTCTACACGTTTATCCAGATTTCTTGGCATCCAGTCTGCACTTCCCATATATACTTCCTCATGACCATTATTGTGGAAGTAGAAAATTCGGCTGTGTTCCAGAAAATCACCTACGATGGAACGAACCTGAATATTTTCACTAACATTTGGAATTCCGGTTTTAATACAACAGATTCCACGGATAATCAGTTGGATTTTTACCCCGGCAGCAGCGGCTTCGTAAAGTGCTGCAATAATCTGCTGATCACAAAGGGAGTTCATCTTTGCCTTAATGAAAGCCTTTTTTCCTGCTTTTGCAAACTCCGTTTCTCTTTGAATCATCTGAGTGAAACGATCTCTCAGCCAAAGAGGAGCTATGGCAAGCTTATTCCAAACAGCAGGCTCTGAATAGCCAGAAAGCATGTTAAATACCGCAGTAGCGTCTTCGCCAATGGCTTTATTACAGGTTAAAAGCCCCATATCTGTGTAAAGCTTTGCGGTACTGTCATTATAGTTTCCTGTGCCCAGGTGGACGTAACGACGGATACCATCCTCTTCCTTGCGGACTACTAAAGTGATTTTGCTATGGGTTTTTAAACCTACCAGACCATAAATAACATGACAACCAGCTTGTTCCAGCTTTCTTGCCCAGATAATATTATTTTCTTCGTCGAAACGGGCTTTTAATTCAACCAGTACGGTAACCTGTTTTCCATTTTCTGCCGCCGCAGCCAAGGAAGCAATAATTGGAGAATTACTACTGACACGGTACAAGGTCTGTTTGATTGCCAGTACATCAGGATCTTTGGCAGCCTGACGGACAAAATCTACCACAGGATCAAAGGTTTCGTATGGGTGATGCAATAAAATATCATGTTCCCGAATCTGATCAAAAAGTTTTTCTTCTCCATTTAGCCATTTTGCTGGTTGTGGAGTATATTTTTTGCTTCTAAGATGTTCATAGCCTTCCATGCCGGAAAGCTTCATAAGGAAGGTTAAATCCAAAGGTCCATCAATATGGAAAATATCTTCCTCTTGGATGTGTAACTCTTTTTTTAGGACTTTTAAGAGCTGTTTATCCATGTTCATTTCAACCTGTAGGCGGATTGCTTCACCCCATTGACGCTTTTTCAGCTGTTTTTCAATTTCCATTAAAAGGTCAGCAGCTTCATCTTCTTCAATGCTTAAATCGGCATTTCGCATAACACGGAATGGGAAAGCACAGAGAACTTCATAGTTCATAAAAAGCTTATGGATATTTCGTTCAATTATTTGTTCCAACAGGATATAGGTTTTATCTCCGTCTACATCAGATGGGATTTCTACTGCTCGTGGAAGACCAGAAGGAACCTGAACCGTAGCAAAGTCCGTATCGGAATTGCTATTTTTCTTTTTACCAGTATGGGTAATGTAAAGCTCCCGAAAATGTCCGTTATTGTCTTCGTTTTTTTCTGTGGACTTCATTTTTAATATCGCACCAATATTTAAGGACTTATTTCGGATTAACGGAAATGGACGGGACGAATCTACTGCCATTGGCGTCAATACGGGGTATACTTCTGATTGGAAATAAGTGTCCACATATTTTTTCTGTTTCTCTGATAATTCTTCGTGATGGGATAGAATATGGATTCCATTCTTTTTTAAAGCAGGAATTAAAGCCTGATTATAAGTATCATATTGATCCTGAATCAACTGATGGGTTCTTTCACTGATTGCGGAAAGCTGCTGACCAGGGGTCATTCCTGCTAAGTCCTTTTTGGTATATCCTGCATGAACCATATCCTTTAAGGAAGCTACGCGAACCATATAAAATTCGTCCAGATTAGACGCAGTAATGCTTAAAAATTTTAAACGATCCAGTAATGGAATGTTTTTGTCCTGAGCTTCTCCAAGGACACGGTAATTAAAAGAAATCCAACTTAATTCACGATTATAAAAAAATTCTGGTTTTAAATAAGGTGATTTACTCATAGAAATTCCTCTTTTCTTTTATGGATTAAAAGTTTTTTCTTTGTTTTAAAATTGGCTGTATGCCAAATACTTCTTCAAAAAAAGGCGAGTGCAGACGAAACATTCCCTGTTCCAGTGTAATGTCATAAAGGAATCAACTGATGGGTTCTTTCACTGATTGCGGAAAGCTGCTGACCAGGGGTCATTCCTGCTAAGTCCTTTTTGGTATATCCTGCATGAACCATATCCTTTAAGGAAGCTACGCGAACCATATAAAATTCGTCCAGATTAGACGCAGTAATGCTTAAAAATTTTAAACGATCCAGTAATGGAATGTTTTTGTCCTGAGCTTCTCCAAGGACACGGTAATTAAAAGAAATCCAACTTAATTCACGATTATAAAAAAATTCTGGTTTTAAATAAGGTGATTTACTCATAGAAATTCCTCTTTTCTTTTATGGATTAAAAGTTTTTTCTTTGTTTTAAAATTGGCTGTATGCCAAATACTTCTTCAAAAAAAGGCGAGTGCAGACGAAACATTCCCTGTTCCAGTGTAATGTCATAAAGGGTGTCTCCTGTAATATTTAACTGCCGGTTCCGAAGTGAGGTGGTAATTTTTTTAAATTTCTGTGTATGACTACGATCCATAGAATCAGCCAGACGAAGAATCGCATTTAATTTGGCAATACGTACATAATCCTCCCGGTCAAAACGATCCTGAATTTCATTAAACTCAGGGAAAAATTCATAAAGATAACGAACCATGGTTGCAACAATCATCCGTTCCTTGTGGGAAATACCAATTAACTCCGTTGACATAATAATCTTATAGGAATTTTCTCCGATATCATTTAGGTTAATGTAGCTTCCACAATTGTGAAGAATTACCGCAATCTGTAAAAGCAGCCGGTCATGTTTTGTCATATTATGTTGCTTTTTTAGGGAATCAAAAATCTTTAATGCTGCCTTTTCTACATAATCGCTGTGGTCGGTGCTGCACTCATAACGGTTTGCCAGACACCGGGAAGCATTGATAATATCCGCCTGAAAGCTGTGGGCAGGAGTAATACGTTCTCTTCGCTCTGCAAAATCTGCTGCCATTCCGTCGCAAAGAGTGATGCCGGAAAGCCACATTTGTTCTGCTCCGGTTTCCTCAAAAATATTATGATAAATCATAGCTGTTGGCAGAAGTAGGGAAGCCTGATCTAAAGAGGTATCTAACTCCTTTGCCAGCTCTTCGGGATGCTGGGAAGAAATCGCCTGATAGAATTCTTCGTATTCCTGCCGGCTGACAGAATCCTTTTTTCTCCCTTTGCTGTCTGTTGGCTGTAAGTGTCCGAAATTGTGAACACTTAAATATTTTACAAAGGTCCGAAGC
>CAZEFX010000012.1:0-38123 GCA_964511525.1 uncultured Jutongia sp. | reverse complement strand
ATTTAGTATATATATTATTTTATAGCTGGATTGAAATGAAACCAGAAGAATTCGGGAAAAGATTTAGTGTGCAGTATATAGGATTGACTTTGATACAACTTTTGGCAATGGCCGTTTGGAAAGAAAAGAAGGAAATAACTATAGAGGAGTATAGTGTATTAATTTCTTCTGTGGATAGAATTATTAGTCATTCAGTAGAAGCTTATACCAATATTTATAGTTATTTTACGGAATTGGGAAAGGACAATTTGGCGAATCTGTTGGTGTTATTGATATAACATAATCTGTGTGGAAAGCTTAGTATATTTCTGGTATTAGTATCAGTGGTAGTGGGATAAATGGCAGGAAAGGGAATAAGGAGAATGATTGGCTTTCGGGTAGATGCAAATGAAATAATCGCTTCTGGTCATATGATGCGTTGTATTGCAATCGCTATGCAGTGTATGAAATTAGGACAGGAATGTCTTTTTATTCTGGCAGAAGAGAAAGAGACACAGCGCTTGAAGGAAAAAAAGATTCCTTATGTGGTACTAAATAGTCAGTGGAATGATTTAGAGAAGGAGTTGGATGTACTTCTAGAACTGGTTCAGAAAAAGTCTTTGGACTGGCTGGTGGTAGATTCCTATCAGGTGACAGTTTCTTACCTTGCAAGGCTAAATCAGGAGGTACCCGTTCTTTATATGGATGATATGGGAACGGAAAAATATCCTGTAAGTGCTTTGCTTCATTATGGATTACATTCCGAACCACTCCGGTTTATGAATGAATATGAGAGGGAAGGAATAAAGGTATTAGATGGAGTGAGTTATATTCCCTTGAGGGAGGAATTTTTGCTAGAAGAAAGTGACAATTGCCGTGAAAATAGTATATTAATTACCACAGGCGGTACAGACCCATATAACATTACTGGAAAGGTGATTTCTCTTTGCTTAACCCAGAGGGTTTTTGATGAATACGAATTTCACGTTATTGTCGGCAGTATGAATCAATACGAAGAAGAATTGCAAAAGCTGGCATTACAAAATCAAAGAATTCATTTGCATAAAAATGTAAAAAATATGAGTGATTATATGCGAAAATGTCAGATGGCGGTATCGGCAGGGGGAACGACTTTGTTTGAACTTTGTGCCTGCGGAATACCTGCGGTATGCTTCTCCTTTGCAGATAATCAGGAACCAGGAACGAAAGAAATGGATAGAAGAAAAGTTATGCCTTATGCCGGAGATGCCAGAAGAGATGCTGTAGATTATACTATTGTAAGCTATTTAAAGGATTTTCTTCAAAATGACCTTAGAAAGGAATATAGTGAAGGAATGGTTCGCTTGGTAGATGGAAAGGGTGCATTGCGAATTGCGAAGGCATTACTTCTTGAGGGGAGGAATTTAGAATGAAATTGTATGAAAAAATAAAGAATAATCAGGTATATGTAATTGCAGAAATGTCAGCGAATCATGCAGGGAAAATCGAAAATGCCTATAGAATTATCGAGGAGGCAGCAAAGGCAGGAGCTGATTGCGTTAAGATTCAGACCTATACGGCAGATACCTTAACCATTAACTGTACTACAGACCCGTATATATTGAAGGGGGGATTATGGGACGGTTATACGTATTACGAGCTGTATCAGGATGCATTTACCCCTTGGGAATGGCAGGCTGATTTAAAGAAAAAATGTGAGGAAGTGGGAGTGGATTTTTTGTCTACTCCATTTGATGTCACTGCGGTGGATTTTTTAGAGAACTTAGGAGTGGAATTTTATAAGATTGCTTCCTTTGAGCTAGTAGACATTCCCTTGATTGAATATGTGGCAAGCAAAGGAAAGCCTATGATTATGTCCTGTGGGATGGCGTCCATAGAGGAGATTGAGGAGGCATTGGCAGCCTGTAGGCGTCAGAAGAATGAGCAGGTGGTATTATTGAAATGCTGTAGTCAATATCCTGCCCAGTATGAGGATATGAATGTTTCAGTGATACCGGATATGAAAGAACGGTTTGGGGTTACAGTAGGACTTTCGGATCATTCCTTTGGTTCTCTGGCACCAGTAGTAGCGGTATCTATGGGGGCGCAGGTTATAGAGAAGCATGTTTGCCTGAGTCGGGAAATTGAAAATCCGGATGCAGGTTTTTCTATGGAAATAGAGGAGTTTGCCCAGATGGTTCAGGATGTAAAAAATGCAGCGTTAATTATGGGACAGCCAACCTATGAACTGACAGAGCATGAGAAAAATGGATTACATAATAGACGTTCTTTAGTGGCAGTAAAGCCTATTGCAGAGGGAGAAGAATTTACCAGTGAGAATGTTAGAAGTATCCGTCCGGCTATAGGAATTAAGCCAAAATATTATTCTGAATTATTAGGAAAAAAGGCGAAGAAATCATATGAATTTGGTGATCCTATTTCTATGGAGGAGGTTACCTATGAAGGATAAATGTCTGGCAATTATAACAGCAAGAGGGGGAAGCAAGCGGATTCCCAAGAAAAATATAAAGGAGTTTTGTGGAAAACCCATTATAGCATATTCTATTGAAGCTGCATTGGAGTCTGGGATTTTTCAGGAGGTTATGGTTTCTACGGATAGTGAAGAAATTGCAGAAATTGCCCGAAAATATGGAGCGAAGGTTCCTTTCATGAGAAGTGAAAAAACAGCAAATGATTATGCTACTACAGCGGAGGTTTTATTAGAGGTATTGGAAGAATATGAAAAAAGAGGACAGAGCTTTGATAGTATGTCCTGTATTTATCCTACAGCACCATTTATTTCGCCAGAGAAATTAAAGCATGCATATCAGCAGCTAAAAGAACAGAAGGTAACCTTGGTGATGCCGGTGGTTCCTTTTTCCTATCCACCTCAAAGAGGATATGTATTGAAAGATAACCTTCTAGAAATGAAGTGGAAAGAAAACTTAAACGTCCGTTCTCAGGATTTGGAAACCTTATATCATGATTGTGGACAGTTTTACTTTTATGATGTAAAGAAGTATCAGAAAGTAAAGGGACAGGTATCAGATGGGATTGCACCTATTGTTTTAGATGATTTGGAAGTACAGGATATTGATAATGAAACAGATTGGAAGCTTGCAGAGCTAAAATATCAGTTACTGAAAGAACAGAAATAAAAGAATGGTAATGGAATCATGTAAGGGGTAAAGGATGTTTTGAATCTAATATCACAAATCTAAGGATGGAAGGATAGGAAGGGATATTATTATGAATATACCATATGGAAGACAAACGATTGATGAAAAGGATATACAGGCAGTTATGGATGTATTGCGTTCCGATTATCTTACCACAGGACCCAATGTGGCAGAGTTTGAACGGAAGGTGGCAGAGTATGTAGGGGCAAAATATGCGGTAGCAGTTTGTAATGGTACAGCTGCTTTACATATTGCTTGTCTGGCAGCAGGAATTGAAAAAGGGGATGAAGTAATTACTTCACCAATGACTTTTGCCGCTTCTTCTAACTGTGTATTGTATTGTGGTGGAACACCGGTTTTTGCAGATATTCAACCTGATACCTATAATATCGATGTGGTAGATATGGAAAGAAAAATCACAAAAAAAACGAAGGCGATTATACCGGTTCATTATACCGGACAGCCTTGTGATATGGACGCTATTACCAGCATTGCAAAAAAGCATAATCTCATTGTTATTGAGGATGCTGCCCATGCTTTGGGTGCGTCTTATAAGGGGTGTATGATAGGAAGTATTTCCGATATGACCTGCTTCAGTTTTCACCCGGTGAAGCCCATTACTACAGGGGAAGGCGGAATGGTGGTTACCAATAATGAAAAATTATATAAGAGACTGGTGTTATTCCGTAGTCATGGAATTACCCGAGAAGAAGAGCTGATGACAGAGAATCAGGGGGGCTGGTATTATCAGCAGCTGGAATTGGGATATAATTATCGTATTACAGATATTTCTTGTGCTCTAGGAAGTAGTCAGTTGGATAAGCTGGATGATTTTATTGCCGCCAGAAAAGAAATCGCTCGTCGTTACGATGAAGCATTTCAGGGGATAAAAGCCTTGCAGATACCGATACAGAAGGCTGGCTGTGAAAGTGGCTGGCATCTATATATGATACAGGTGTTAGAAAAGAGCCGGAAGGAAGTATTTAAAGGATTACGGGAGTCTGGGATTGGTGTGAATGTCCATTATATTCCAGTGTATCAGCATCCGTATTATCAAAAAAATGGCTATGCGGATTGTCACTGTGAAAATGCAGAGCGGTTCTATTCCAGAGCCATTAGCTTGCCGATTTTCCCAACATTAACAGAAGAACAGCAGCAGTATGTAATTGATAAGGTGCTAGAGTTTGTAAAATAATACTTTGGGGTATGGGATAACCTGAAGATTAGTCATGTCTGATTAAGGCTATTTATATAAAATGACGAAATATATAGTGCTTGATTATTAGAAGCTTGCAGAATACTATTTTGAGGGAGTTGTTGTAAACCATGGAAATAATTGAAAATTTATTATTTGATTTTGTTGATTTATATAATGAGATAAAAGTGAATGATGATTCACCCAGAGCGAAAAATTGTTATAGAAGATTAAAGGGAGATTTTCAAGAAATACTAGAACAGGATATTGATTATCTTTCCGTTATGGATAATGAGTTTGCAAATGATTCCCAGTTGTATATTTTAGTATTATCTACATTGTTTTTTTGTTCCAAGGATGTAAAAATTTTGGAGAAAATAAAGGAATTATTATTTTTAGATGATTTACCATTGGATGTTACTCTGAGAATTTTAAAACAAATTGCAGTTAATCATTTTTCTAATGGATTTGCAGCACCGGAATACAGTCAGGAGAGAGAACTGCATTTACATTTGTTACAAAGACTACAGAAGGAATTAAAGGTTTCAAAAAGCTATATTCCATACGAGGAGCGTAATCATAATCTGATTATATTAGAAACGGATACATTACTGCTGGACACACATGCACCTTCTAAAATGGTATTGGATATATATAAAATGCTTAAGTATGAATTGGGTTATGAGGTGTATTTACTTGTGAATTTTCTTGAAGTGGAAGAATACAATATGGAAGGCTTTTGGGTATTTCCTTATAGGATGAATTATATTCCTATGTTAAATGGAGAGTTTGTAAGTACACATGAGGGTATAGAAATTTTTGGGTATCAGCAGATAATACATGGAAATGATATTTCGTCTTTTCAGAATTCCATTGAATATGTATATTCAAAAAAACCGGAGTTTGTATGGCATATAGGTGCTCAGTCGGTTTTCGCTGATATGCTTAAAAATATTACAACTTTAGTTTCTATGCCATGTACAGATGGTTATGCTATATCAGAGGCTCCGATTCAGGTGAGCTATATGCGTGTTGACAAAGAAATGGTTAAGCAGATGGAAGAATATAACCGTTCTCGGGCTCAAAAAATGATAGAAACAGGTTCTATGAAAAAAATAGAACTGGATTTATATACAAATCAAATAAAGCAGATATATAAACGAGAGGATTTTGGAATTCCTACAGATAGCTTTGTGATTGCCATTGTGGGAAATCGATTAGATACGGAATTGACAGATGAGTTTCTTTCCATTATGCAGAAAATTGTAGATAGAGAAAAAAATATTTATTTTGCTATTATAGGAAATAGCAAAATGTATAAATGGAAAACCTTAATCAAGGAGCGAGTTGTATATTTAGGTTTTCGTAAGGATTTAGTGGAAGTAATGAAAATTACAGATCTTTTTTTGAATCCACCAAGAAAAGGAGGCGGTGGTGGAGCGGAATGTGCTATTATGCTAGGCATTCCGGTTATTACGTTGCCAAATTGCGATGTTGCTCATATGAAAGAAGAATTTGTATGTGATTCTTTAGAGAAATTCCCGGAATTGGTTAGTGAATATTGTCATAACGAAGAATTTTATCAAAGTAAGGTGAGAGTGTGTAAGAGATTACAAGAAAAAGTAACAAATATAGTAAAAGATGGCAGTTCAAATCTTGAAAAAACAGTGACTAAGATAAAAGAGCTTTGTCAACAAGGATACTGATAGTTATTGAAAAGTGATAAAAGAGTAGGGAATATATGAATAGAAAAGAAAAGATATGTTTAGTAAATGCACACTGGAGTAATCATGGTGATGAAGCCGCAATTATAGCTATTATTAGAATAATTCAGAAAATAAAGCCAAATGCAGACATTACACTTTTAATTAAAGATAAGAAAAATATTAAAGGAGAAATCATTGTTGACGGTCAAAAGATTTTTCATGAATCAATCCAGTTTTTACCTCAGATATGGGACTATATTATTCAATTAATGACAAATGGTATTTTTGGAAAAAATCCTAAAATGAGGCGTTTGATCTGGTATATGAAAACGTCGGATTATATTATTTATGCTCCAGGTGGTTCTGTAATTAATGATCGATTTTGGTGGAAAAAGCAATTAGAGTATTTATTGCCGTTTTTTTATGCTAAAAGATTTCATAAATTATTTTATGTTGCCTCTCCATCTATTGGACCATTTCAACTAAAGTATAAATTTCGCAATAGAATTCGAGGCTTTATATTTAATCATACAGAGAATTTATACGTAAGAGAGAACATATCGTGCCAATATTTGGAGTCAATATCTGCTGGAAAAACAGTAAAGCAAACAGTAGATTCTGCATTTTGTGATGATACGGATTTAAAGAGTCAAGAAAAAAAATTACTGAAGGATATAGAATTATGTGAATTTATGTCCAGATATAAAAAAATAGTAGGAATAACCATTACGGAATTAGATTGGAATGTAAAATATAAAGAGCAACCAGAAATAGTAACTAATGTAAAAAAGATGGCACAGGAGTTTATTAAAAGGCTTAATCAAGAGGCGGTAGGAGTAATACTAATTCCTCAATTGTTTGGAAATCAAGACGATAAGAGTATTTTAATGAAATATCAAGGAGAAAATACATTTATTTTAAATGAGGATTATAATTCGGATTTTCAACAATATTTAATTTCAAGATTATATATGATGATTGGATTTCGATATCATTCAAATATATTTGCTGCAAAGGCTGGAACACCATTTCTTCCCATTATTTACGAAGAAAAGATGGAAGGATTTATTAAAGATACTGCATTGTCAAAGTACGCAATTACAGTGGAAAGGATGAACGATACCCTTTTATGGGAAAAATATCAATTGATTGAATCGGAATATGAAAGCTATAAAAAGAGATTAAAGAAAGAAAATGTTAAATGGCTACAGGCAGCAAATATAACAAAAGAATCAATCGCTAAATTTTTAAAGTAAGGTGGTATGTGAAATGTATACAGAGGAAAGAAATGTACAGATGATTGTATATTTATTGAAGCAATATAAAATACATAATGTGATTGTTTGTCCTGGTTCCGGAAATATAACCTTTGTTATGACAATACAAAATGATCCATTCTTTAAAATTTGGTCTGTGGTTGATGAAAGATCAGCTGTATATATGGCATGTGGTTTGGCACAAGAAACAGATGAGCCTGTTGTGGTTACTGTAACCAATAATGTTGCTATAAGAAATACGGTTCCCGGGATGACAGAGGCATATTATAGAAATCTTCCAATATTACTTTTGTCTTCTGCGTTTAATTTAAATAATATTGAGAATTATTGGCCACAAATGTTAGATGAGAGAGCACAGTTTAATGATGCTCAAAAAATGACGGTTATTATACCCGAAATCAATAATAAAGAGGATGAATGGGGAGTTGGAGTTAATATTAATCGTGCCTTTCAGCATTTAATTCATGGAAATGGAGGACCAGTTCATATCCATTATCAGACTCAGCTTAATAGGAATTATATTAATGGTGAATTACCAAAAACTCAAGTTGTGGAAGTGATTTCTGATAATCAAGCTTTTCCAGAGCTTCCAGAGGGGAAAATTGCTATTTATGTTGGAAACCACAAAAAGTGGAGCGAGAGTTTAACAGAAGAGGTGGATAAGTTTTGTGAAGTACATAATGCAATTGTTCTTTGTGATAACACCAGCAATTATCATGGGCGATATGGAATAAATCCAGCAATATTATGGAAACAAGAGAAGATTGATTCTGAAATGAAGGAGTTTGAACTGCTCATACATATTGGGAATCCATCTGGTTCTTATATTATTCCTAAAGCAAAAAAAGTATGGAGAGTAGATTGTGAGGGTGTTATTCGGGATGCTTTTATGAAGCTTCAATATGTATTTGAAATGAAAGAACTTTGTTTTTTTAAAAAGTATAATAAAGTGGATAATGTCCAGAAGAAAGAGCTGGCATTATTTGAAAAATGGCAGAAAGAAAAGAAGAAGCTATATGATAAAATTCCAGAGTTACCATTTTCAAATGCTTATATTGCTCAAAAATCCTCTTTATTAGTGCCAAGTGGTTCTTCTGTTTATTTTGCAATATTGAATACACTTCGGTGTTGGAATTTGTTTGAATTAGCAAGGAATGTAGATGGGTATTCTAATACGGGTGGATTTGGAATTGATGGTGGCTTATCAACATTAATTGGGATGAGTTTTGCAAATCCACAAAAATTATATTTTGGAATATTTGGTGATTTAGGGTTCTTTTTTGATATGAATGCACTTGGAAATAAACACCTAAATAATAATATTCGTATTATGGTGATTAATAATGGTATCGGAGCAGAGTTTAAGACGTATAAGCATTTTGCTGAAGCTTTAGGAGATGAAATAAATCCATATATTGCGGCGGAAGGTCATTTCCATTCTCCGAAAATATTAAAACACTATGCAGAGGATTTGGGAATGGAATATATTTCCGCGTCTAATAAAGAAGAGTTTTTAATGTATTATAGAGAGTTCTTTTCAGAAGAAAGAAAAAATAAATCAATGCTTTTTGAAGTTTTTACAAACAGTATGGATGAAAAAGAGGCACTTAAAAGATTATATAATATTTTATAGATGTTTAGGAGGAGTTTAGAATGACAGAAAGAGAAATGAAGTATCGTGATTTTGTAGAAGAAGATTTAAATAATAATCGTGGTTTAATTGTAAATCAATATTCTGAGGTTAAAGCAATTATGGACTATCCTTTAGAGTTAGAAGGGGTTAGACAAGGTTATCTAACAAATTTATTAACATTTGCCAGTAGACATTCAGAATTTTATAAAAGTTGTGAAGGATATAAAAAATTACAGGATTTTCCTGTTGTAAATAAAGAAATATTGAAGGAAAATTGGGAACGGGTTTTTGTAAGAGAGTTTCGGGATAGAACAGACAACAAAGAGAAACGCACAAGTGGTTCTACAGGAACCCCATTTCAACTTTATTGGGATAGAAGAAAGCACTGTAGAATGATTGCAGATGTTAAGTGGTTTGCCAGTATTGGAGGTTGTGAATCACATGAAAGAATTGTATGTATGATTGTAAATGAGAAAGGTGACCGTTCTCCAATAGAAAAACAGAAAAGGGATAATGTATATAATATATATTGTTCTTATTTTGATGATGATTCCATTGAAAGAATTTTGCAGGAGCTTACAGAATTAAATCCCAAAATGATAATTGCATACAGTTCTATGTGGGATGCGGTGGCAAATTACATCTATGAAGGAAAAGCAAAACCTTGTAATGTGAATGTAACATCTATTATGTCAGAGGCAGAAGGACTAAAAGAACGGACACGGGAAATTATATCTCAATACTTCAATTGTCCTGTTTATTCTAGATATGGAAATGAAGAATCTGGTACATTAGCGCAGGAAGATGGTAGTGGTTATGGTCATCGTTTTAACACTGCAAGCTATTATGTTGAAATTCTTGATATAAATAGTGATGAACCTGTTAAGGATGGAGAAATAGGAAGGGTAGTGATTACAGATTTATTCAATTATGCATTTCCTCTTATCCGATATGAAAATGGAGATTTGGCCATAAAGAAGGTATTAGAAGATGGTAGAGTGTATCTTAGTGATGTGATTGGTCGTAAAGTTGATATGTTATATACAACTGATGGAAAGATGGTTAATTGGCTTCATACATTGATTTTTCTAAAAAAATATAAGGATATAAAGCAGTTTCAAGTAGTACAAGAGACTCGCTGTAATTATAAATGGGTTTTAAATACAATGAATCATGACTATGAAGAATTAATTAAAAAAGAAGGAAAAGAGATATTTGGAGAAGATAGTATTCATACATTTGAATATGTAACAGAAATACCAAAGCTTAGAAGTGGCAAAACACAGATGACGATTTGTAAGATAGATCCTCAGAAGGAATTTGGATTATGAAAAAAGTATTAATACTATGTGCTAGTCATAACGACTTGGGTTTGATTCGTGCATTACGAAAATTAGGATATTATATTATTTGCATTGGAAATGTTCCCGGACTAATGGGAGAACGATTTGTGGATGAATATATTCGTATGGATTATTCAGATAGGGAAAGTGTGTTACAATTAGCCAAAGAAAAGAACATTGATGCAATTTGTCAGTGCTGTAATGATTTTGGAGTATATACAGCGGCATATGTGGCAGAAAAGCTTGATCTGCCGGGATATGATTCTTACGAAACTACGTTAATGCTGCATAATAAAGATAAGTTTAAGGAGTTTGCGGAGAAATTGGATTTACCAACTCCAAAGGCATATGGTTTTGAAAAAAAGGATGAAGCGATTACGTGGCTAAAGGAAGTTGGTTATCCGATTATAGTGAAACCAACAGATGCCAGTGCAGGGAATGGGATTCATAAGGCGGAATGCATAGAAGAAGCGGTACAAGCAGTAGAAGTTGCTTTTGGAAAATCAAGGGCTGGACGAATTGTGATAGAGCCATTTATCTCAGGCTCGCAGCATGGATTCTGTACTTTTTTAGTGAATCAAAGAGTAGTGGCTTTTTGTAGTAACAATGAATATTCTGTGCTAAATCCCTATCGTGTAGAGATTGATACCTATCCAGCAGATAATTGTGCATTGGTGCAGGATATTTTGATTGGACAAATTGAGAGAATTGCTAAAGAGTTACAGCTAAAAGACGGTATTTTTCATTTGCAATATATTATGGATGGAGAGAAGCCACAAATTATTGAAGTGATGCGCCGTGTTCTTGGAAATATGTATTCTGTACCGGCAAATCAGTTAAATGGCTTTGACTGGGATTATTGGGAAACTAGGGCAAAATGTGGTCTTTCTTGTAAGGAAATTCCACAGAATGGTTTACAGGATGGATTTTTTGCCTATAAAACCATTTTGGCAGAAGGAAATGGAGTGATACGTAAGATTACAATTTCTGCTAAATATGATAAATATTGTTATGATACATGTATTCTGAAGAAAGAGGGAGATGAGATAACAAATTATTTATCAGAGCCAGTGGGATTTCTGTTTATGATGTTTCCTACTGCAGAAGAGATGCATAGGGTCTTAGTTGAAGAATATGAGAATTCTATGGTGGAATTAGAACTGTGAAGAATTTTAGAGCCTTTGTATTAATAAAATCATTGTGTGAAATAATTATATAGAATGAAAAGGATATTTTATATAAAAAGTAGGTTTTATAAGTAGTATTGACATGTTATGCTATAATAGTGCTAGGTTGCTTTTGGTCTTGCATGATTCTGATAAAGGAACGAAAGAAGATGAATGAACAGATTGATGAAATTGCTTTTTTTCATAAATTTCCAGTGATTTTAAAAGATAAGCTAAAGAGTGGAGAAATTGCATTTCCAGAAGGAACACAATTTCAATATTTTCCTATAAAAGCTTATAGAGGAATAAAACGTGAGGCAGATGATTATAGCAAGGTTGGTAAAGAGGACTTTAAATCATATGCAGAGTTGGGAAGAAAAAAAGTTAGAGGACAACGTATTGTGGAAAACACTCCAGAATATTATGGAGTATCTTTGTTTAGAAAAAAAGAAATTGTAGAAAATTTGATGAAGTTTCCAAACCCGCATAAAAAAATGGCAATGGGATATGTATTTGAAGAAGGTGGACCGCAGTTAACAAATGAAGAAACAGAGCATGTTTGTTGGTGGTTATATTTAGATGCAGATTTAGATGGATTTACAATTATGACAGGGGGGAATAATGATGAATGAGTTATGTTTTGTGATTGAAGAAAGAAATTTATATATGGAACAAATATTGGTAGAGTATGAGAATGTGCCTATATTTTATGTATGTAGTGATGGAACTGATTTTTATCTTGTTTTATGTAGGGATATAGAAAAGGAATTATATATTGTAGTGAAAACTAATTTAGTTAGTATTTCTAATATGTTGCGAGGGAGACTAACTATGCGAGAAATTATTACGAAAGAAGCAAAGTATTGGGATGTGTCAGCTGGGGAAGAAGTTTTTGATGATATAGTGATAGAAAAAACGATGGATCAAATTCCTTTACAAGATTTGCCATATGAAAACTCTTACTTTCAATTAGCAACAAGAGAATTAGAAGTATTTTTAGAAAGAATAGAGCATAAGTTGTTTGATGCGAAAGATTGGACTTTAGTTTCCTATAATTTGCAAAAGACCATGGACGAGAATGCTTATTATGATTTGTGTTGTGATGTAGATGAAGTAAATTCTATCATGAGACAAACAAATATACAAATATCTATGGGGGACTTTGCATATGCAATAGACATCCTGAAAAATGCTGAGAACTTCTTAGGGAATGATAATGAAGTAGAAACGATTTGTAAGCTAGATAATCTTTTTGAAATTAGTATTTCTTGTGACAAAAACGAAAAAATGACGAATAGGATAGAATTAGAAGAGAATACAATATTAGCTGCATAAGAGAGGTTATTATGAAAAAAAATGTTATGAGTGTATTGTTGTTAGATAAGTTGGTCTTTGACAAAATTGAGTTTAATAGACTTGGTATGAAAAATGAAAATGAGGAAACCTTTCAGATACAAGGAGAAGTTAGGAAAAAAGCAGATCAAGAAGTTTTTAGGGTAACTCTTACATTGCGTGGAAAAAAAGAAGATGAATATACAATGGAGATTGCAGTATCCGGTTATTTTTCTTTTGATGACAGAGAGAAAATTACGGAGTGTCAAAAAAATGATTTGATAAACAAGAATGCAGTCGCTATACTTATGCCTTATCTTAGAAGTGAGGTTTCTTTGTTGACGGCACAGCCAGAGGTGGATTGTGTGGTATTGCCACCATTTAATATTAACAAAATGTTGAATGACAACGAGGATTAATATGTAATGATGAAAAGGAACGGCTTTTGCATAACTAAGTCGTTCTTTTTTGTAAATAAAATTTAAGTAAGTTAGTATATTGTGAGGTGTTTTCGATGAATGCAAAAGGTGAAATCTGTATTGGAATGGCTGGTGCAGGACGGGCAACGGAGTTACATATCAATGCTTTAGAACGATATACAGGAGTTCCGGTATGTTTTAAGCATATTATTGCAAGACGGGCAGAGCAGGTAGAAGCAGCCAGAGAACGTTATGGATTTTTGAAGTCTTCTTTACGTTTTGAAGATTTGCTGGAAGATCCGGAAATTGATGTAATTGATATTTGTACACCACCATATGTACATGAGGAGATGATTATAAAAAGCTTACGTGCGGGAAAGCATGTGATTTGCGAAAAGCCTTTAAGTGGTTATTTTGGATGTGAGGAAGATAAAGAGCCTATAGGCTTGCATGTATCCAAAAAGATTATGTATAAGCGATTATTGGAGCAGTTAGAAAAATTAAAAACAGAAATTGCAGCTTCGGATAGAAAATTTATGTATGCAGAGAATTTTGTGTATGCTCCTGCAGTAAATAAGGCGGCTGAAATCATTCAGAAAAAAAAGAGCCGTATTTTATATGCGAAGGGAGAGGAAAGTCTGAAAGGGTCTAGTTCACCAGTGGCTGGTGAATGGTGTAAAACCGGGGGAGGAACGTTTATACGGACAGGTGCCCATCCCTTAACTGCGATTCTTTGGTTGAAGCGGGTAGAGGCGGCAGCACAGGGAAGAGAGATTCAGATAGAAAGTGTATTTGCAGATATGGCACAGATAACCCCAAAACTTTCAGAATACGAACATCGTCATATTGCTGCCAGACCAAATGATGTAGAGGACTTCGGTGTAGTAATTATTACTTTTTCAGATGGTACAAAGGCTACAGTGACTGCTACCGATACATTACTTGGTGGAAGCAAGAATTGCTTGGAATTGTATTGTAATGATGCAGTGATTAATTGTAATATAACTATGTCAAATTTAATGAGTACGTATTTCTTAGATGAAGAACGTTTAGAGGATGTATACATTTCGGAAATGTTACCCTCCAAAACCGGGTGGAACTATCCTTTCTTGGAAGATGAGATTATACGAGGTTATACCGATGAAATGCGTGACTTTATGGAGGCAATTTATTTTGATAGAGAGCCGAAGTCCGGATTTGATTTGGCATATGATACCATAAAATTAATTTATGCTGCATATATGTCGGCAGAGACAAAGGAAGTTATTAGATATTAAATATATATGGAGGAGAGAATGGACAAGAAGAGACAAAAGATTGCCATATGGGAACCGACAGATTTATTACTTACTAATATAGAAAAACTAAGTGTAGAAGAATATGAAATAGTTGGATATTTTTTAAATAACATAACCAACGAAAGTCTAAATAGCTTATTGATAAAGAATGAAAAGGAGATTCAAAATCTAGAATTTGATTACTTAATTATTTCATATGAAAATTTTAAAAGTACAAAAGAAAAATTAAAAAATGAGTATGGGCTTGAAGAAAAAGTGTATACATTTGAAGAATTTTGGGTGAGAGATTGTGAAGCTGATATTAATAAAAAACATTATGATATGTGGAAACAGATGAAAGAAGCAAATATTCAGCTATTTAAAGAGAAGACGGTTTTGATAGCAGGTGGAGGAGCCGGAATTGGGCGAGAGTGTGCTATTGCGTTTGCATATGCAGGAGCAGATGTTATTATAGCAGGAAGAAATGAGGAACGATTAAGGAAAGTAAGCCAGGAAGTGGGAAGAATTAGTAAATGTGATTATATTGTATGGGATGTACGAAATATAGATGAGTATCAGGAAAAGTTCAATCAGTTAGAAATGATAGCATCTAGAGGTCTGGATATCTTTATTAATGGAGCGGGAGTTATGGATACAAAATTTTTAGACTTTTTTTCAGTAACTCCAGAAGATTTTGATAATATAATTGAAACAAATTTGAAAGGCGCATATTTTATGTGTCAATGGATTGCTAAGTATTTTATGGAGAGAAAAAGAAAAGGAAATATTGTAAATATTATTTCCAATACTGGCATAGTCCCTACAGTGAAACCGTATGGATTATCCAAGTGGGGATTGATGGGTTTGACAAAAGGTTTAGGACATCATTTGGCGCAGTATGGAATCATTGTAAATGGAATAGCACCAGGTGAGGTGGCTACTGGCGCACTGGGTTGGCAAGAAGGCGATTGTCCGGCAAGAAGATCACACAAAAATGGAAGACTTGCATTCCCATGTGAGATAGCGCAATCAGTTATGTATTTAGCAAGTTTTATGGGAGAAAATATGCTTGGTGAAGTAATGATTTGTGATGGTGGGGACAGAACAAATCATATGAGGATTTGATTCTTGGTAGTTTTTCAAATTTATAATTGTTAATACGGAGGGAAATGTTTTAGTGAAAAAAATACTTGTGACACAATCTTCTATGCCACCAATAGAAGAATATATTGAAAAGATAAAGGATTTGTGGGATTCCCGGTGGTTAACGAATATGGGGGAATTGCATGGAGAGTTGGAAAGCAAACTAAAAGAATATTTAAAGGTAAATGAACTTTCTTTAATTGTAAATGGTCATATGGCATTGGAATTGGCTTTAGCCGCCATGAAGTTTCCAATGGATGGAGAAGTGATTACCACACCATTTACTTTCATTTCTACCACTCATGCCATTGTCCGCAATAATTTAAAACCTGTTTTTTGCGATATTAAGATGTCGGATTATACCATTGATGAAGAAAAGATAGAAGAATTGATTACGGATAAGACCGTTGCTATTGTTCCGGTTCATGTATATGGAAATATTTGTGCGGTGGAGAGGATTCAGGAGATTGCTGAGAAATACAATCTGAAAGTGATTTATGACGCGGCACATGCTTTTGGTGTAAGTTATAAAGGGAGAGGAATTGGTACATATGGAAATGCATCTACATTTAGCTTTCATGCAACAAAGGTGTTTCATGCTATTGAAGGCGGTGCGGTGACTTTTAATAATCCTGAGTTGTATACAACATTATATAACTTTAAGAACTTTGGTATTCGTTCCGAAGAAGTGGTGGCAGAAGTGGGAGCAAATGCAAAGATGAATGAGTTCTCTGCGGCTATGGGACTATGTAATTTAAAGTATATTGATGAAGAGATTGGGAAAAGAAAAAGGGTTGTAGAGAAATATAGAGAGCTTTTAGCGGAAGTAAAAGGAATTCGTATGCTGGAAGGATGTTCAAATGCTACAGCAAATTATGCGTATTTTCCTGTGTTAATTGATGAAAAAATATTTGGAAAGACCAGAGATGAAATATATATTCTGCTGAGAGAACATGAGATATACAGTAGAAAGTATTTTTATCCTTTAACCTCTGATCAGGCATGCTTTAGAAACCGTTATAAAAATATGCCGCTGGATAATGCAAGATACGTATCAGAGCGTATATTAGTACTTCCATTATATGCGGATTTGAGTTTTGCAGATGTAGAACGAATTGTTTCATTGGTGACAGGTTAGAATATTTTCCATCACTTATTTTCTCTAAATTGAAAAAAATAAGTGAAAAATCTGTCGTACAATGTTATAATAGGAGAGGTATCCGTTTGTCTTTGCGATAAATGGATGCTAAAGTATTGATTACTTGGTTTTGTTTCTTTGCAAATTGGAATGTCCGGGATAAAAGGGCCGTACACCTGGCGTCTTAGACAGGAAGAGGAGCGGGGAGGCGAAATCCTCTGGTTGCAAAGCCGTACTTTGTAATCAGAATGTGAAAAGGCAGTGTCCCTTGGGCACTGCCTTTTTCGTGGAAATATTATATTTTATTTCTTCTTTTTCTTTCCCTTCTTTTTAGAAGAGGTATTTGTTTCTGATTTGGTTTCCTTTGCTTCAGCCTCAACTTTTTCTGTTGTAGCTTCTGTTTCTTTTTCTTCCATTACTTTAGTAGCTTCTGTTTCTTTTTTCTTTGTATTGTTGGTATTTACCACAGCCACCTTTGGCAGCTCTGATTTTAATTTGTAGTTAATACCCAGTCCCATACCAACTAAGGTGTAGAAGATAGGAGAAACTGTGACACAGGAGTCATTGGTAATACCAAGGATTAAATAACCAATCACAGCGGCAAATAGCCCGACACCGATAAAGGATAGATACTGGTCGTAGTTGTTTTTCCAGTAAAGCTTTAAACAATCAATAAAGTACCAGACGAAAAATACCAGCAGGGCAACCAAGGAGATAACACCTGTCTGTACACCAACCTGTAAATACATATTATGTGGTTTCGTAATGATTTCATTATGGTGGCCAGAATTATAAAGTCCTACTAAATCATTATTTGGGAAAGCAATGATAAAAGTATCAGGACCGCTTCCGAAGAAGAAGTATTTCTTCAACAATGGAACGGTACGAGCCCAAATAAAACCACGATTATTAGCGAGAGAGTAATGGTCTTCCAGATAAGGAACCTTATCTTTGTTTTTGTAGAGCTTCATTAAGGCACCGGCACCACCACGACAATAGTAGGTCGTATCCTTATCCTTCATTAAATTAGAGAAATACCAAGGGTTTCCATCAACGCTTACAGAAAATCCGTTAAATTCATCAGAACGAATGGAACAGAAGGTAAATGGGAAACGTGGGTCTGAAATGACATAATTCACACCATCTTCAGATAAGGTATATGGAATCTCTGCTCCCGTACCATCGGTCACGTTGAACTCGTCATTATTATCCTTGTCCTGTGTAACCTTAAAAACTAAAGAATCTTCCTTTGTCAGTTTATTTCCGGTTTCTGCTGCACGCTCAGCTGTTTGATATACTACCGTTACATTATCATCATTTGTCTGAATTTCTTTTAAGGTATGATATTCCGGTGTGGATGTAAACATTCCTTTCATACGGTTGATAAGCACATTATCATTCATTGCATTAATAACAAAGAATGCAGCGATTACTATAGCAATAGCAGAAATACCAATTTTCCAGTTTTTAATGAATACTTTTCGCATACAAAGCAGCATAACTAAAAAAGAAAATGCTAAAGCAATGATACCGGCACGGGACTGGGATGCGAAAAGAATAAATAAAAGGGAAGCAACCAATGCGGCATATCCAATACGATGCCAGATTTTTTTTGTACTAAAAAGAAGAGCAACGATTACTGGAATTGTCAAAGCAACATAAAAACCTACATAGTTTGGATTATATGCGGAAAGATAAGGACGACCTAGTTCAAAAGTAAACTCCAAAGGACCTCCGGTATAGGAGGAAGGAGTAATCAGACTCTGTCCTAAGCTAGTACGGAAAAAGTCTACTTTAAATACCTGACTTAATCCTAGTGCAACCATAACGATAATACCAATAACAAACCAGTTTAAGGTTCTTTTTACTGCTGCTTCATGGCGCATAATAAAGAAGGTATAGTAAACAATAACGCCATAGCCTACCAATATCCAGACGGATTCAAACTGCTCGAAAATTCCATGGAAAGAGAAGTAGGAATGCTCTGAAATAATGGCGGAAACTAAGGAAATTCCACAGTATACAGCCATTGGAATCAGATTCTTTATCCAAATTGCCTTTTCTTCTTCTGCAAAAAAGAGATATACCATACAGAAAACCATAAGGACACAGGCAATGATAATCCATACCATCTTATAATATAAGAAAAAATCCACTGTTTCTGCCCAACTGGTATACCAGTCAAATTGTGCAAGGTTCGTATCATAGCTGTGCATATAAGTAATCAATGGAACCACAGCAAGTAAAGTGATAATCGGCAATAACAGTCCTAGAGAAAATTTCTTTTCTGGCTGTTGTTTTCGATTCTTATTTTTTTGATAAGACATGTTCATCCTCCCAAATTCTTTTGAATTTCTTTGTATTATCCATACAAAATACCATTATACATGTTTTTCTCAGGAAGGACAACAAAAAAATACGAGATTCATGGAAATGTTTTTGACTGTCTATATTTGATATGATATACTTAAAAAGTATGCATTTTGCGAAGTGATTTACATTGACAAGAAAAAGGCAAATGGCTACAATGTTTACGAAAAAAAGAAACGGAGAGAGCTATGGAGAATTATAATAGTGGAAAAGACGTTGTGGACAAGTATTCCTTGCGCGGAAAGGTTTTTAATAAAATAAGAGATGACATTCTGGCAGGCAATTATGCAGAAAAGGATGAATTAAGGGAAGCTGCCATTAGTAAGGAGCTGGGGGTTTCCAGAACACCTGTAAGAGAGGCGTTGCGCCAGCTGGAGTTAGAAGGGTTGGTATCTATTGTGCCCAACAAAGGCGCCTATGTAAATGGAATTACTGCCAAGGATATTCGTGATATTTATATGATTCGTTCCTATCTAGAGGGGCTTTGTGCGAAATGGGCATGTGAGAATATTACTCTGGAGCAGCTAGAGGCATTAGAAGAGATTGTTTATCTCAGCGAATTTCATATTCAGAAAGAGCATTGGGAGCAGATGTCAGACTTAGACAGCCGTTTTCATGTATTGCTATACGATGCTTGTGGAAGTAAAATGCTACAGCACAATCTTTCCGATTATCATCAGTATGTGGAGCGGGTACGTAAAAATACCCTGTCTTCTAAGGAACGTGCCAGAGAGGCCTATGAGGAGCATAAGGCGATTTTAGAGGCGGTACGGAATAAGGATGGAGAAACGGCAGAAAGGTTAGCAAATGAGCATATTTACCGTTCTCTTGCTAACATTAATCATCAGGGCTTAGAAAATCTGATGAAGTAAGGTACTTTAAAGAAGGATATTATTTATAAATAAGACAATCAATGAGTGAAATTACAGATAGATAGAAGAGGAGGAAAAGATGAAGAATTACGATCCATATAAAAAGACGATTCTTTTTTTTGCTTCTTTAGTTAATATTTTGCTGATGACTTTGGTTTTTGCATGGGTATGGTATGGATATTATTCAGGAACTATGTACCAGAGCATTCAGTTTTACCGGAGAGGAAATTATGTATTATTGGCGTTATATGCCCTGTTACTGTTTTTTTTCTCGAATATGTATGGTGGTTTGAAAATCGGACAGCTTCGTAGAATTGAGGTGCTGTTATCTCAGTATCTCAGTCTCTTTTTGACAAATGTGGTAGCCTATATGATTATTTGTCTGTTAGCATTCCGCCCGGTAAATCCCTTAAGATTATGTATTGCATTGCTGGTGGAAATTGTGATTTCTTCCTTGTGGATTATTGTAACCATATATTTTTATAACCGCATTTTCCAGCCATGGAAAATTTTGCTGATTTATGGAGAACGTCCTGCTGCTGACTTAGTGTATAAGGTAGAAGCCAGAAGAGATAAGTATGCCATCTATGATGCTATTAATGTAGAAGAAGGAATTGAGGCCATTGCGGAGAAAATGAAGGATTTCCAAGCGGTTATTATTGGTGATATTTCTGCAATCAAAAGAAATGATATTTTGAAATATTGTTATGCTCATAAGGTTCGTGCTTATGTAATTCCAAAGCTGTCGGATATTATTTTGATGGGAGCAGACAGGATTCATGTATTTGATACTCCGTTTCTGCTTTCTAAGGGATATACCTTAAGCTTTGACCAAAGATTTTGGAAAAGGACAATGGATTTGTTCATCGCAGTGATATTATTAATTTTGGCATCTCCATTTATGTTATTAACTGCTATTGTTATTAAGCTATATGACAGAGGCCCGGTTTTCTATAAGCAGGTTCGCTGTACCAGATATGAGAAGGAATTTGAAATATACAAGTTTCGTAGTATGATTGTCAATGCGGAAAGTGATGGTGTGGCGAAGCTGGCAGAAGAAAATGACTGTCGTATTACACCTATTGGGAAGTTTATTCGTGCAACAAGAATCGATGAACTTCCACAACTATTAAATATTATTAAAGGTGATATGTCTTTCGTGGGACCTCGTCCGGAGCGTCCGGAGATTATGAAAGAATATTGTGAAGATATGCCGGAGTTTAAGTTTCGTACCAGAGTGAAGGCCGGTTTGACAGGATTTGCTCAGGTGTATGGAAAGTATAATACGACTCCTTACGATAAGTTAAAGTTAGATTTGTTTTATATTGAAAACTATTCCCTTTGGATGGATATTAAGCTGATTCTTATGACGGTGAAAACCGTATTGAAAAAGGATGCCACCGAAGGAATTACTCAGGGACAGACTACTGCGCTGAAGGAAAATACAGAGGAAGAAGAATCTGTAGAACAGATTGTGCAGGAAATGATAAAAAAATAAATGCCGTGGAAAAGAGGGCGGATATGAAAGCATTGATTGTAACCAGAGTAAGTGGGTTTGTGCCTCAATTTGAAATGAATAATGTAAAGCTTCTTCAGGAAATGGGATATGAGGTGCATTATGCTGCAAATTATAATACCATCGTGTATGGGAAGGATAATAGCCGGTTGGATGGAACTGGTGTTGTGAAGCACCAGATAGACTTTGAGCGGTCTCCATTTTCACCCAGTGTGCGTAAAGCCTATAACCAGCTGAAGGACTTATTGCTTCAGGAACAGTTCGACCTGATTCATTGTCATATGCCTATGAGTGCCGTAGTAACTAGAATGGCGGCCCAGGCAGTGCGCAAGGAAACAGGAAGGAATGTTCCTGTGTTGTATACAGCCCATGGTTTGCATTTTTATACCGGAGCACCATTAGCAAACTGGGTGTATTATCCTATTGAGAGATTTTTGGCAAGATATACAGACCGATTAATCTTAATTAATGAGGAAGATTACTCTAGAGCAGGAAAATTTCCGATTCGTGGCAGAGTAGAACATACCAAAGGAATCGGAATGCGTCTGGAAAAGTTTGTGGAGTATCAGAAAAAGGAATATGAACTCCTAGAGGATGGACAGCAGACAGAGCTGAAGAAAAAGTATGATATTCCAGCGAAACACAGGGTTCTTGTTAGTGTAGGAGAGTTAACGAAGCGAAAAAATAATATTACCATGGTAGAAGCTATGAGTGAGGTGCGGGATCTGCCGATAACCTATTTGATTTGTGGCTCCGGACCGAAGGAAGAGGAATTAAAACAGAAGGTAAAGGAATTAGAATTAGAAGATTGTGTGAAGTTTGCCGGTTATGTTACAGATATCCCAGCTATATTGCAGCAGGCAGACTGTTTTGTATTTCCATCTTTTCAGGAGGGACTTCCGGTGGCTGTCATGGAGGCTATGGCAGTAGGACTTCCTGTGATTGCGTCAAGGATTCGTGGCATTACGGATTTGATTGAGCATACCAAGGGAGGATATCTGGTTGAGGGCTGGGAACCGGAGCATTATGCAGTGAAGGTTCGCAGAATGTTTGAAGAAGGCCAGGGTAAGAGTAAGATTAAGAGAAGTGTCCGTAGGGAGCAGATGGGTCAGTGGAACCGGGAGAGAATAAAAGAATTTTCATTGAATGTGGTAGAAGAAAAAATGCGTCAGATATATCAGTCTGTAGAGGAGGAATTCCATGAAAACAATACAGATATTAATGTCAACCTATAATGGAGAGAAGTATATAAAAGAACAGCTGGAATCTATTCTGACACAGGATTGTGAGCAGTTTGGAAAGGCAGCACTTACCTTAAAGGTAAGAGATGATGGTTCTCAGGATGGAACCCAGCAGATTTTACAGCAGTATGCAGAAAAATATCCGGAAATCATTAGCTGGTATCAGGGAGAAAATGTGGGCGTGATTGGCAGCTTTTTTGATTTAATGAAACAGGCGGATGTTTGTGACTATTATGCCTTTGCTGATCAGGATGATTATTGGATGCCGGAGAAGCTCACCAGAGGAATTGAAAAGCTGGAGGAACTTCCGGAGGATAAACCATTATTATATTGTTGCCGGCCTAAGCTGGTGGATGCTCAGCTTCATACCATTGAATCGGCTATTAACAGACCGCCTATGCGTCCTGCCTTTGAAAATGCCATGATTGAGAATATTGCTACAGGCTGTACAGAAATTTTTAATCGAAATTTGTATGAATTAGTGATAAAGCAGCTGCCGGAATTTACAGTAATGCATGACTGGTGGCTGTATTTGACGGCAACCTGCTTTGGGGAAATGGTTTATGATGAAACCTCGTATATTTGTTACCGTCAGCATGGTGGTAATGTATTAGGAACTAAAACAAGTCATATGGATGAATTAAAAATGCGATTAAAACGCTATAAAAAAAATAGAGGAAATATCAGCCGTCAGTTGGGAGAACTGGTACGAATTTTCGGACAGGAATTTCCAGAAAATGAGAAGCTTTTATTAGCCAAGGAAATGATTCAGGTGAAGTCTTCCTTTTGGGGACGGGTGCGATTCTTTAAAAAGGCTGGCATTTATCGTCAGAGAAAAATGGATGATCGGATTTTCCGGTGGATTCTTAGAATGGGCAGTTATTAGGAGTAGGAGGCGGATACAGAATGGGCATGATGGAAAAGATTCTTAAGTATCAGCAGGAATATGGCTGGAGATATACCAAGGATTTTTTGTATTACCGCTATTTAATTAAATATCGTTTGGGAAAAAAATATTTTCCTTTTGGGATTTCTAAGGAGGAGTTTTCGCAGCAGAGACAATGGCAGCCGGAGATTCCTGTGAAAATCAGTATTGTTGTACCATTATATAATACACCAATGGATTTTTTACATGAAATGATTCAGTCTGTTTTGGATCAGACCTATGAAAACTGGGAGCTTTGTCTGGCAGATGCCAGTGATGAGCTGCAAGAGGAAATCGAAGCAGCTGTAGAGGAATACCGTCAGGAGGATGAAAGAATCCAATATCGGAGATTACCGGGAAATGGTGGGATTTCAGTGAATTCTAATCATGGACTTGTAATGGCGACAGGAGATTATATTGGTTTATTGGATCATGATGATATGTTACATCCATCGGCATTATATTATGTTGCGAAGGAGATTCAAGAGCAGCAGGCGGATTTTATTTATACTGATGAACTTTCCTTTGACCAGAAACCGGAAAGGGTACAGAGCATTCATTTGAAACCGGATTTTTCTTCGGAAAGCTTTCGCTGCAATAATTATATTTGTCATTTTAGTGTGTTTGAGCGGTCTTTGTTGGATAAGGTTGGAATGTTTCAGAAGGAAATGGATGGAAGTCAGGATTATGATTTATTTTTACGTTTAACGGATAGTGCAAGATGTATTCGTCATATTCCTAAGGTTTTATATTATTGGCGTTGTCATGGAGGGTCTGTAGCTTCTCAGGCAGGGGTAAAGCCTTATACCATAGAAGCGGGGAAGAAAGCGATTGCAAATCATTTGAAAAGGCAGCAGTTAGCAGGGAAGATTTATCCTTCTAAGGAACATCCATCCTTCTATAAGGTCAGCTATGCAGTGCCACAGGAACTGCGGATATGTGTACTTTGTGAAAATGCAGATACATGGAAATGGGTAAAAGAGCATTTGGATGATTTACCATGGAAAAAAATGGTAGTAGATTTATCCGGAGGAGGAAATATACTTTCTTCTATGGATTGGAAACAGTGGGATGAGGTGGTTTTTGTCCGACAAGGCTATCAGCCAAAGCAGAGAAATGGATTATGGCTTCAGGAGCTGTTACAATGCTTACAGCCTGCGGAGAATATGGTGGCTGCACCTATTGCATTTTTTAGTGATGGAAGGGTGTATCATGGAGGCTATACCTATGGAACGGATTTTTCGGAAAAAATCCGTCCTTTATACAGAGGACTTCCGGCAGCAGAAACTTCCTATATGAACCGGCTTTCCTTTCGGCAAAATGTGTCTTTGCTGGGAGGAGCAGTGCTTGCAGTAAAATCCTCTGTCATTGTTAAATATTTGGAATTACAGGGAAATTCTGAAACCGTTTTGGCAGGTAAAAATCTGTTTTCTGATATTTGTTGGTTTGGAATGTGCCTAGCGGCTAGGAAACAGTGGGGAGATTGTGTATTGACGCCATATGCTTCTTTTGAGCGTCGCAGCAACCATTTAGGAGAATATGAGCCAAAGACTTCTTGGGAGCAGGAGCAGTGGCAGGATTTTTGGCAACAGTGGCAGGAAGAGCTGGAAGAGCCGGATCCTCATGGAAATCCTAGTATGGATGTGTTTGGTAAATATTACTTTTTATGGTGAATTTTCCAGCTGATACCTAGGTAAAATTTACAAACTTGTCTGAAAAGTTTGACTTTTTTGCAAAAATCCTGTAAAATACCGAACTTGTGAGAAAAGAGTAATTAAAAAGAGGTGTTAACATGGATTTTTGGAAAAATATCTATGGGAAATATAAAGAATTTATCAACTATTCTATTGTAGGGGTATCCCTCACTATTGCAAACTGGTTTATGTATTCGGTTTGTGTACATATGATGCCGATGCTTATGGCAAATATGTTTTCGTGGATTGTAGTTGTAATTCTGGCATATTTAGGAAATAAAGTGTTTGTTTTTGAAAGTAGAGATTGGGAAGTACAGATTGTAGTAAGAGAGGCTCTTACCTATTTTGGAGCAAGAGGCATTACTGGAATTGTGGAGATTTTAGCACAGCCAGCTTTATTTCATTTAGGAATGAATCAGTCATTTCTTGGAGTAGAAGGCTTAGTATCTAAGATTGTGGTAAGTATTTTTGCCATGATTCTAAACTACTCCTGTACAAAGATGCTGGTATTTTCCCAGACCAGTTCAAGCTCATTGACTTAGGCTTTGTTGTGTGGAGGCTGTAGATGGAAAAATTAAAAGAGCTTTTTATAAAGTACAAAGAGATTATTATGTATTTGATTATTGGTGTGGTAACTACAGTGTTTAGCTGGATTACCTATGCGCTGTTTGTTCCCTTTATGCCAATGGCAGTAGCAAATGCACTTTCCTGGTTTGTTACCGTGCTGTTTGCTTACTTTACTAATAAGATATTTGTATTTGAAAGTAAGAGCTGGAAGTGGCAGCTGGTGTTGAAAGAGTCTATCGCTTTTTTTGGCTCCAGAGCGTTAACCGGTGTATTTGAAGTAGTAGCTCAGCCAGCATTTTACTGGATGGGACTTGACCAGCCATGGCTTGGAATCGAAGGCTTTGCAGCAAAGGTATTAACCAGTGCAGTAGTCATGGTGTTAAATTATATCTGTAGTAAGTTGTTCGTGTTTCGCAAGAATGCGAAAGAGTCGTAGCTTTTTTGAATATATGTGAATTGAAAGGATAGTTTGTAAATTTGCACTATCCTTTTTCTTATGGAATAGAAAAGTGTTCAAAATTAGCGGGATGTCAGCAAGAATTACAAAGCAACGTGTTGGCATTGACTTATATATCGGATTTTTTTGATTGCTAACAGAATATTATTCTTGAGGAGCCAATACACAGCACATCTCAAGCCGCAAGGCGTCCGCAAAGTGAGAAAATAGACCACATATTCTGCGTCAATTCTCCCAAGAATCCCACCTTGTTAGCAATCAAGAAAGGAGAGTGCTAAAAACCTCTTGACTTTTATTTTTGGTAGTATTATCATATCCTCTATAGTAATTGTTAGCAGAGTAGTCAAGTGACTGCTAAATCTATAAATAAGGAGAGATGACAAATGCAGTTAGAAAGAGGAAGTTTATCAATTGAATCAGAAAATATGTTTCCGATTATTAAGAAATGGTTATATTCGGATCATGACATCTTTATCAGAGAATTAGTATCCAATGGTTGTGATGCCATTACTAAGTTAAAGAAGCTGGATATTATGGGTGAGTATACCCTGCCGGATAAGTATAAAGCAAGGATTCAGGTAGAAGTAAATCCTGAAGAGAAAACCTTGTCCTTTACTGATACAGGTGTTGGTATGACAGAGGCTGAGGTAAAGGAATATATTAATCAGGTGGCATTTTCCGGTGCTACAGACTTTTTAGAGAAATATAAGGATAAAACAAATGAAGACCAGATTATTGGTCATTTTGGTCTGGGATTTTATTCTGCATTTATGGTTGCTGATAAGGTGACTATTGATACCCTGTCATGGCAGGATGGTGCTACAGCAGTTCATTGGGAGTCTGAAGGTGGCATTGATTTTGAAATGTCTGATGGAGAGAAAACAGAGGTTGGTACAAAGATTACCTTGTATCTTTCTGAGGATAGTGTGGAATTTGCCAATGAATATCGTGTAAGAGAAGTATTAGAGAAGTACTGTTCTTTTATGCCGGTGGAGATTTTCCTGTCAAAAGCAAATGCGGAACAGGAATTTGAAACCATTGATGCTGCTGACATTCAGGAAGAAGATGTGGTGGTAGAGAAATTTACCGAAGAGGCGAAAACAGAAGAAAAGGAAAACGAAGAGGGAGAGAAGGAAGTTGTTGAGATTTCTCCAGCAAAGGAAAAAGCCAAGATTCATAAACGTCCGGTTTCCATCAGTGATATTACTCCATTGTGGGTGAAGCATCCAAATGAATGTAGTGATGAGGAATACAAGGCATTCTTTAGAAAGGTATTCAACGACTATAAAGAGCCATTGTTCTGGATTCATTTAAATATGGATTATCCATTTAATTTAAAGGGTATTTTGTATTTCCCTAAGGTAAATACAGAGTATGACAATTTGGAAGGTGTTATTAAGCTTTATAATAATCAGGTATTTATTGCAGATAATATCAAGGAAGTAATTCCAGAGTTCTTAATGCTGTTAAAGGGTGTAATCGATTGTCCTGACCTGCCTTTGAATGTATCCCGTAGTGCATTACAGAATGATGGTTTTGTAAAGAAGATTTCAGATTATATTACTAAGAAGGTGGCAGATAAGCTTTCTGGTATGTTTAAGGTAGACCGTGAAAACTACGAGAAGTATTGGGAAGATATTAGTCCATTTATTAAGTTTGGCTGCCTGAAGGATGAGAAATTCCGTGAGAAGATGAAGGATTTCTTAATCTTCAAGGATTTAAATGATAAATATATCACTTTGCCGGATTATGTAGAAGCGGTAAAGGGCGACGATAATGAGCCGGAAGTAGTGAATGTGGAAGATATTGATAAGGAAGAGGCTGAACAGGCTCCAGAGGAGAAGGCAACTACTGTATACTATGTAACAGATGTACAGCAGCAGAGCCAGTATATCAATATGTTTAAGGAGCAGGAAATGAATGCAGTGCTTCTGACACACAGCATTGACCAGCCATTTATTTCTCAGCTGGAGCAGAGTGAAGATTTAAAGGTGAAGTTCCAGCGTATTGACTCTGACCTGTCCGAATCATTTAAAGAAGAGGGAGATGAAGAGACCTTAAAGGAGCAGACAGAAGCTCTTACTGAAGTGTTTAAGAAGGCATTAGGCAAAGACCAGTTAATGGTACAGGTGCAGAACTTAAAGAATGAATCCGTATCTTCTATGGTGACCTTATCTGAAGAAACCCGCCGTATGCAGGATATGATGAAGATGTACAGTATGGGTGGCATGGGAATGGATATGAGTATGTTTGGCGGTGGAGAGACCTTAATCCTCAATGCCAAGAATAAACTGGTTCAATACATTCTTGAGAATAAAGAGGGAGAGCATGTAGATTTGTTCTGTCAGCAGCTTTATGATTTGGCAATGATTGCCAATAAGCCTCTTGCTCCAGAAGATATGACCAAGTTTGTCAGTCGCAGCAATGAGATTATGATGCTTTTGGCGAAATAAAATATTGTACAAATAAAAGTAAGGTTTCTACAGAAGATTTTGGTAGATGAGTACATTGACATAATAATGGAAAATTTGTAGTATGATATTAAAGACGGCAACTAGAGTGTCGCCAGAGTAATGATGTAGAGTATTGTTTCAAGATGCTGTGCTTTACTAGCTCCATAAGGGTTGTACATTTACCACAACTTGAATAGGCAAAATATTGCTGAAAGAAAATGTTCAAGAAAAAGTCCTGTTTGTGCAGGGCTTTTTCTTTATATGATGGTAGGGGGGATTTTATGCATAATATATATGATTGTGTAGATTCATTTGAGAAGTTATTAAACGTAGAATATGAAATAGTAATCGGAAGGAAAGGTAAAGCCGTTACTTTGCATGTTTATTTTGACAATATCATAATTCTTTTGACAGATACTTTTGTCGTTCATTTATAACAGAAGAAAAAAATGATTATGCAAAGAACCAAGTAAAGTGGACACTGTTATATAAAAAGAAAATAGATAAAAATATTGGTAAGGAATATATTTTGTTTAATAGACTACAAAGCTAAGGGTGTTGTAGTATCTGCTATCTTGAATTAGATTGACAATTAGAAATGGAAAGCTATAATATGTAAAATATAGGACATAGGAACCCTAGGATGATATTATTTACAACTTTATAATGAATATGCAGTAAAACGCATTGGAGGAAACACATGAAAAGGAAGATGAAAAAGGCGATAGCAATGACACTGTCTATGAGCATGGCGTTGTCTTTGTTGACAACCACAGTAAATGTGGACGCAGCTAAGAAGATTAAGCTTTCAAAGAAATCCCTAACACTTGCAATTGGCAAGTCATCAACTATTAAAATTAAGAATGTAAAAGCAAAAAAAATCAAAAAGATTACTGTGAAAAGTCGCAAGAAAAAGATTGCTACCGTTAAAAGAAATGGTAAGAAAAAGCCTTCTTTCAAAGTAACAGGTAAGGCAAAGGGAAATGCAAAGATTTTGGTTAAACTTTATTTGAAAGGGCAGAAAAAGGCTAAGAAGCTTACACTGAAAGTAAAGGTGACACAGGAATCAAATGTATCAAATGTGCCACCGACAGCAGAAGCGTCAGTAAGTATAATGCCAAATGTGGTGCCAAGCACAGTACCGGATGGGAAAGTGACACCAACTGTACAGCCAACAGTGGCATCAGAGACTACGGAACCAACCGGTGAGACAAAGGAGCCAACGGGTTCACTATCGGCAACGGTAACGCCAGAGGCTACTGAGCCAGCCAGTGAGACAAAGGAGCCGATGGGTTCACCATCGCCGGCGGTAACGCCAGAGGCTACTGAGCCGGGCAGCGGGGCAATAGAACCGTCAGCATCAGTGACACCAACCATGGAGCCAACGCCAACACCGGATACATTACAATTGGATAGTGTGATGGTAACGGAGAATCGTAAACTTTTGATTTGCTTTAATGAACCTTCTTCCATTCTCAAGGAAGACCTTGTTATTAAAACAAAAAATACAGAACAGGATAGCTATGGAGAAGCGTTAGCTATTGAAAGCATAGAGAAGATAGACCCTCTTCAATATGAAGTGGTACTGGACTCCACATCAGGAAATTACATTGTGAACAATGGCTATGCACAGGTTTTGGTTGCGAGAACCAGTGGAAAATCTTTGGTGTCGGAAGATCAATTTGAATGCGAGTTTGTAACTACTACCAGAGAATGGTTTCAATGCTTTACTGTTGGAACTGATGTGGGCAATTCAGTTATAAATTTAAGAAACGAAGATTTTGTGGGAACACTTCAATATGAAGTGACTGGAGATATGCCGGATGGATTGAGTTATTTGCTCCTTGGGAAAAGTTTATGTGAGAGAGGGACACCGGAAAAAGTCGGAATATACAAGGTTGTGGTGGACATCACCGATGAAGTAGGAAATAACCTTATCTATAATTGTACCTATCTTGTGGGTGGTACAGAAAACTTATATGCCGCCGCTACGCAACAGTATGCACTGGTGGGAGAAGAGGAAAAAGCCCGTGTGGTAGCCATTGGAGGAAGTGGGACATACACTTACACAAAGGTGGAAGGGGACTACGAATTTACAGTGGATTCCAAAGGTGAAGTGAGGGCTGAGTTTTCGGAGGCAGGTACATACAAATTATATGTCGATGTAGCAGATGCCCAAAATGCGAATTTAACCACTCGTGTAGAAGTTGTCTATTACGTGGAAGATGCCTGTACTCTAAGTGGTGTAGTGACAGATCTTGGTGGAAGTAATATTCATTTCAATGGAGGTGGATTGAGAGTATATGTGATACCGCAGGATCGGGAGATTCGATGCAGATATAATCTCTATAAACCAATGGCATCGTTGCTGGAGAGAGATAGTATGTTTATCATTGAGGTGCCGGCAGGTATTTATGATGTTCGATTTGAAAGTAAGGATGGTTCGGTATATAAGGTGATAAAAGGCGTGGAAGTAAAAGAATCGTCTCAATCCTTGGGAACTGTGGAGCTGCCGGTGTGTCAGGTGAATTTGGAAACGCCAAACAAAGATAATTTGTATCTGATTTATTGGGTGGATGAAGAAGGAGCAGTGATTGGACGAAACAAGGCATTTCTTGTGCGTCCGGGCACATACACTCTTCACTCGGACCCGGATATTTCGCCGGTTATGGCGTCTTTGTATGATTTTAGTGTTTCCTTTACTGCTACCGATGAAAGCGTATACAAGGTGGTGACAGCCACTCCGACGGGAGACCGTATCACAGAGGTGACGTTGGACAGCATGGTTGATGTATCGTTAGATGGCGCATTGAAGAAGTGGTATAAATTCACGCCAACAGAGACAGGAACCTATCGTTTCTATTCAACTGATTTGGATGAAAATGCGTATTTAGAGGTTTATTCGGATACAGAGTACGATAAGTCAAGTAACTTTTATCTTACTGCTACATATACGTCACAGGATTGTAAAGGTATCCAAGTGAATCGAAGTGTAATGCTAGAGGCAGGAACTAATTATTATATTGCGTTGGCTATGACTTGGAGCGATACGCAGGATGACTTTGTGTTCGGTGTAGAAAAGGTAGAATAAATAGAACAGTCAAAAGGTGTACCATTCCATATTACTACGATATTCTTAGCATAATATCAATATCAACTATGACAAGCCAATGTATAGCAGAAAGAGGTCATTTATTTTCCGATTGAGTGGCGTTTGAACTCGCCGGTGTTTGAAGTACAACAGAATGCGTCAGCATGAAAGTTGTACTTCTATGCACCGCTGCGTAGTTCATCCCGAGCCGCAAGGCGTCCACGAAATGGAAATATATATGACCTCTTTCTGCGTCACTTATGTCATGATTGATATTACGCTTTCCAAGATTTCGTTCTTGTTTTATTTGAGGAAATGTGTCATCATAGGGTAGGAGATTTCTAGAATAAAAAGGATTGAGTGAATATGAATGAAGGTATTAAGGCTCTAATTGACCAGCTGGAGAGGAATAGCGAGTTGTCAGTGGAGGAATACAGCGAACTGATTCAGTTTCGGAATAAAGAGACAGCAGAATACTTAGCAGAGAGAGCGAATATCATTCGGAAAAGAGAATATGGAAATAAAGTATTCATTCGTGGATTGATTGAATTAAGTAATTATTGCAAAAATGACTGTTATTACTGTGGCATTCGCAGAAGCAACCGGTTTGTGCAGCGATATCGGCTGGAGGAAGAACAGGTGCTGGATTGCTGTGATATTGGTTATGCTCAGGGATTTAGAACCTTTGTTATCCAAGGTGGCGAAGATTTGTACTATACACCGGACAGGGTGGCACATATGGTTGCTAAGATTAAAGAAAAATATCCGGATTGTGCGGTAACTCTTTCTTTAGGAGAAAAGTCTAAGGCTGTTTATAAGCTTTGGCATGACGCAGGAGCAGACCGGTATCTTTTGCGCCATGAGACCGCAGAGGAAGGACATTATAAGAAGCTGCATCCCGGGAATATGTCTCTGCTTCGCAGAAAACAATGTCTTTGGGAATTAAAGGAAATTGGTTATCAGGTGGGTGCTGGGTTTATGGTAGGCTCTCCTTATCAGAGGATTGCAAACATTGCTCAGGATTTGGAATTTCTAAAAAAATTAGAGCCTCATATGGTAGGAATTGGACCTTTTGTGCCAGCCAAGAATACCCCATTTGAAAATGAGCGGTGTGGAAATACGGATTTGACCTTGTATTTACTGTCCATGATTCGTTTGATGCTGCCAAAGGTTTTGCTGCCATCAACCACAGCCCTTGGAACTCTGGACAGAAATGGCAGAGTGAAGGGGATTCAGGCAGGAGCCAATGTAGTTATGCCGAATTTGTCTCCTCAGGAAGTGAGAGAACAGTATGCCTTATACAATCGTAAAGTTTCCAAAGGAGCGGAAGGCAATGAGGGACTGGAATTATTAAAACAGGAAATGGCTCAGGCTGGATATGAAGTAGTGGTTTCCAGAGGAGATTTTGGCAATGGGCATTGATGTATGGATTCTTACAGAGAATGTAGAGTATGAAAAGGAATTCTGGTTGCAGATGGAACAGTGGACAGAGACCATCGCATATTGTTCCATTCAGGACAAGAATTGGCAGGAGAGGTTAAAAAAAGCTGTAACAAGCCAAACGGTTATTGGAATCTGTTTGTCTCAGGAAGGTCTGTCCTGGGAATGGGTTCGTAAGGTAAGAGGGATAACCAGAGCTCCAATCTTTGTTATAAGTGAAAAAGAAAGCTATTACGAGGAGATTCAGTGTTTTCAATGTGGAGCCAATGATTACCAAACCAGAGAAAAGCCAATGCTTATATTGAAGGAGCGGATAATCAGGCTGGTGCAGCAAATTTCGTCAGATACTATTTATACCAAAGGCGGATTGGCAGAAGAAGTATCTTCCAGTCAGTTTTTTTACCAAGGGCATTCCTTAGAGCTGACGCCGAAAGAGTATCAGGTGCTGCATTGGCTGATTCACAGTATGGAAAGGATGGTTTCCCGGCAGAAATTGTTATTTCATGTATGGCAGAAGGAAACACCTACAGAAAGCAGAGCCTTAGATACGGTGATAAAACAGCTGCGAAAAAAACTGACAGCAACTCCCTTAGAAATTAAAACCTGCTATGGAAAAGGGTTTCAGATAATAAATACCCAAAAAGAGAAAGAAAAATAATTTTGTATACATACCTACAAGCTCATAGCACGAAGCTTATAGGTAGGGAAAGGATGATATTATGAAATTTACAAAGATGCATGGATGTGGAAATGATTATGTTTATGTAAACTGCTTTCAGGAGACCATTCACAATCCTTCTAAGGTGGCAGAGTTTGTCAGTGACAGACATTTTGGAATTGGTTCTGACGGCTTGATTTTAATTTGCCCTTCTGATGTGGCAGATTTCCGTATGGCAATGTATAATGCCGATGGTTCGGAAGGGAAAATGTGTGGAAATGGTGTTCGTTCCATTGCGAAATATGTATATGATTATGGATTAACAGACAAGACTCAGATTTCTATTGAAACCTTGGGGGGAATTAAATATCTGGATTTGACCATAGAAGATGGAAAGGTAAGTCTGGTGAAGGTAAATATGGGAAGTCCTATTTTAGAACCAGCCCAGATTCCAATTGTGTCAGATAAGGGGCAAGTAGTAAATGAGCCTTTTATGGTAAATGGAAAAGAGTATCACATGACAGGCGTTTCTATGGGAAATCCTCATGCTGTAATTTTTGTGGAGGATACGGCTTCTTTAGATTTGGCAAAGCTTGGTCCGGATTTTGAAAATCATGAATTGTTTCATGAACGTATTAATACAGAATTTGTACAGGTGTTAAACCGCAAGGAAATCAACATGCGAGTGTGGGAGAGAGGCTCCGGTGAGACTCTTGCCTGTGGAACCGGAACCTGTGCCTGTGCAGTTGCCTGTGTATTAAATGATAAAACAGAAAATGAGATCGATGTTCATGTATTAGGTGGAACCTTACATATTGAATATGACCAGAAAGAAAATATTGTATGGATGACAGGTCCTGCTACGGTTGTATTTGATGGGGAAATTGACATTTCTGAAATTGACAAGGAATAAAATGTTGTATTTAAATGTATAAAAAGGAAGGTGTGGTTGCTATATGAAGTTAACCAGTTTGTTACAGGATGTAGAATATGAATGTATTCAGGGAAATGTAGATCAGGAAATCAATGCTTTGATTTATGATTCCAGAAAGGCGGCTCCGGGAGCGGTATTTGTTTGTATCTGTGGAGCGGTAAGAGATGGTCATGATTTTGCAAATGAGGTTAGTGAAAAGGGAGTCTCTGTTTTAATTATCGAGAAGGAAGTAGAGGCTGCGCCCGATGTAACCTTGATTAAGGTGAAGGACAGCCGTCTGGCTTTGGCACAGGCATCGGCAGCTTTCTTTGGTTATCCTGCAAAAGAACTGACAACTATTGGAATCACTGGAACTAAAGGAAAGACTACCGCTACCTATATGGTGCGTTCTATTTTGGAAAATGCCGGTTTTAAAACCGGTTTAATTGGAACTATTGAAACAGTTATTGGGGAAGAAACTATTCCTTCTGCTAATACCACGCCAGAATCCTACATTGTACAGGAGACCTTCCGAAAAATGGTGGAGGCTGGCTGTAAATGTGTAGTAATGGAGGTATCTTCTCAAGGGCTTATGCTTCACCGGGTGGGTGGCTTTGTGTTTGATTATGGTATTTTTACGAATCTGGAGCCTGATCACATTGGTCCTAATGAGCATAAGGACATGGAGGATTATATCCATTGTAAGAGCCTTTTGTTCCAGCAGTGTAAGCAGGGGATTTTTAATGCAGACGATAGTCATTTGGAAGAGATTCTTAAAGGACATACCTGTCAGGTGGAAACCTATGGATTTTCAGAAAATGCAGATTTGCAAGCATCTAATGTACACTTAATGGATAAAGGTGGCTCTTTGGGAGTGGCGTATCATATGAGTGGCAAGCTGGAGATGGATGTGGAAATTGATATTCCGGGAAAATTTAGTGTGTATAATTCCATGACAGCCATTGCTATTTGTCGGCACTTTGGCGTGAGTCAGGAGAATATTCTTCGTTCCTTGGAACAGATTCGTGTTAAGGGAAGAGTAGAACTATTACCAGTGTCATCAAAGTTCACTTTAATGATTGATTACGCTCACAATGCCATGAGCCTAGAAAGTCTGTTAAGCACCTTGAAGGAGTATAAGCCAAAGCGTTTAGTGTGTTTGTTTGGATGCGGGGGGAATCGTTCCCGAGACCGTCGTTTTCAGATGGGAGAGGTGTCTTCAAGACTGGCAGACCTGACCATTGTTACCTCTGATAATCCAAGAAACGAAGAGCCACAGGCGATTTTGGATGATATTGTAACTGGAGTGAAAAAGGCAGAGGGAGCCTATGTTACCATTATTGACCGTGCAGAAGCAATCCGCTATGCCATTGAACATGCCAAAGAGGGTGATGTTATTGTTTTGGCAGGAAAAGGCCATGAGAATTATCAGGAAATCTGTGGAAAGAAGTACCACATGGATGAGAGGGAATTAGTGGCAGATGTGGTAAAAGACGGAAATTTTATACAATAATAACGAAAGTGAAGGAAGCCTGTAAATGAAAAGTTAAGGCTCAATGGAAGAAAGAGTGAAATATATGATTTTTGCAGAAGTAATTGTGGATATTTCCGTGAAAAGTCTGGATCGCCCCTTTCAATACATTGTTCCACAGGAAATGATGGAAGAGGCAGAGGTAGGAGTCTTGGTAAAGGTTCCTTTTGGCAACGGAAACCGAACAATGAAGGGATATATTATCGGGCTTTCTACGGAACCAGCCTATGATATTGCCAAAACAAAAAGCATATTGGAAATCGTGGAGCAGGGAGTGGTTGTGGAATCACACCTGCTTTCCCTTGCTTATTGGATAAAAGAAAATTATGGTGCTACCATGAATGATGCCATTAAGGTAGTACTTCCTGTCAAACAGGAGGCAAAGGAAAAGATACAACGTACTATTTATCCCTGTTTGTCAAAGGTAGAGCTGCAGGAAGTTATGGAGTCCTTTGAGAAGAAACATTACAAGGCGAAGGTTCGGGTTCTTTCTCAGCTTTTACAGCAGGAACCATTTGAAGAGGGAATGGACTATCTTCAAATGCTTTCTGTTGCCAAAACCACGGCGGAGGTTCTGCGAAATCTGGCAAAGGATGGGCTTTTAGAAATCAGTAGTAAGCGTCAGTACCGCAATCCCATTCAGGAAAAGCAGCGGGAGGAAAGGATTCCAGTTCTGAATCAGGAACAGCAGCTTATTGTAGACAGCATTACAGAAGAATACCAACAGGGAGTACGTAAGACCTATCTCATTCACGGAGTCACAGGAAGCGGTAAGACAGAAGTGTATATGCATATTATTGAAAGGATAATTGCTGAGGGAAAACAGGTGATTATGCTGATTCCAGAGATTGCTCTGACCCTTCAGACTGTGAATCGTTTCTATCAGCGTTTTGGAGACCGGGTGTCTGTTATGCATTCCAGACTTTCAGAGGGAGAGCGTTCGGATCAGTTTTATAGGGCAAAAAACGGGGAAATTGATATTATGATAGGTCCCCGTTCTGCTCTATTTACGCCTTTTCAGAATTTGGGAATGATTGTTATAGATGAGGAGCACGAAAACAGCTATCAAAGTGAAATGCCGCCAAAGTACCATGCCAGAGAGGTGGCAATCCAAAGAGCAAATATGCTGGGAGCCAGTGTGATTTTAGGCTCGGCTACACCATCTATGGAGGCTTATTATAGAGCCAGACAAGGGCGGTATCAGTTGTTTACCATGAAGGAGAGAGCAGGGGGCGCCATCCTTCCTAAAGTATGGATTACCGATTTGAGGGAAGAATTAGAAAAGAAAAATCGTTCTATTTTCGGAAGCCAGTTGACCGAAATGATAGAAGACCGGCTGCGGAAAAAGGAACAGATTATGCTGTTTCTAAATCGAAGAGGATATGCAGGCTTCGTATCCTGCCGGAAGTGCGGGGAAGGAATACAATGTCCACATTGTTCCGTTTCTTTGACTGCCCATATGCGATATGGCAAGGTGGATTATCTGGAATGTCATTATTGTGGTTATCAGATGGGGATGCCATCAGCCTGTCCATCCTGCCAGTCCAGATATATTGGAACCTTTGGTATTGGAACCCAGAAGGTAGAAGAGATGGCCGCCGCTCGTTTTCCGGGAGCGCGGATTTTGCG
>CAZEFX010000011.1:16256-39008 GCA_964511525.1 uncultured Jutongia sp. | reverse complement strand
GCTTTAAATCCAATGCCCCCAAAGGCTCATCCAAAAGCAGCACCCTTGGCTCATTTACAATAGCCCGGGCAATGGCAATTCTCTGTTGCTGTCCACCACTTAAGGAATCTGGCATTCTCTTCTCAAAGCCGTCCAAATTCACCAGCTTTAATGCATATTTAATCTTATCCTGTATATATGCCTTAGACTTATTTTTTATCTTTAAGCCAAAAGCAATGTTCTCTGCAATATTCATATGGGTAAATAAAGCATATTTCTGAAATACCGTATTCAATGGACGCTCATTGGGTGGCATCTGGGTAATATCCTTCCCCTCAAAATAAACCTTTCCCTGATCCGGAGTTTCAAAACCACCAATAATACGAAGAGTTGTAGTTTTTCCGCAGCCGCTAGGACCCAGCAGTGTTAAAAAACGGTTCTCATTCATATATAAATTCATATCATCTAAAATCAATTTATCTCCATAGGATTTTGAAATATTTACTAAATCAATTAATTTCTTTGCCATGATTAATATCCCTTTCTCTCTTTAAAATGATGGCGGTGTACTCACCCATATAATCTGAGCTCTTGTCTTTCCAGCCCCAGTAATAAAATGCTTCTTTTCCGGCTTAAAATAAAAGGCTTCTCCCTTTTTCGCCTCGTAGCTGCTATTTCCTATATGTATCCTCACCTTTCCAGCTAATACATAACCAAATTCTTCTCCTTCATGAGGATTATCCGGATAAGTAGAACCACCTGGCTCTAATGTCAATCGAATAGGTTCCATACTATGTTTCTGGGCATTAGGAATAATCCATTCAATTTTATTTTTTAATTCTTCATCTATTTTTTCAAAATATTCTTCATCCTGAAAAACCACCTGCTCCTCTGTTGTTCCCGCAAAGAACTCTTCTAAATTCGTTCCCAGGCACTGTAATATATCTACCAGCGTTGCAATAGAGGGAGATGTTGTATCATGCTCAATCTGTGAAATAAACCCCTTCGACAACTCCGCTCTGTCTGCCAGCTCTTCCTGAGTCAATCCATATTGACAACGTAAATTTTTTATCTTTTTTCCAATTTCCATAAACCCCTCACCTGATACTTTCATTTTAAACATTTTGTTTAGTGTTTCTAAACATTTTAATTATACATACTATACCTATAATGTCAATCATATTCTTGGCTTTTTCGCATAGATTAATTATAAATCACAATATAACACCGCTACGATAAGACAAACTACTTATCCATCGGCTGTTGGAAATTGGAGGAAAACTATGCCATCAAATGAACGAGAACGGCGAATAGCAATGTTGCGGGCGGCTTTACCTTATACCACAGGTCCCCGGCATCAAGCCTTAGAAATGCTGTTACAAGTAAACACCTTATACCATATTGCCAGCCATCCACCAGTAGAAAACGATTTAGAGGCCTGTGACATGGGAAACCAGCCGGAAGATATGCTGTTAAGCATCCGAGAGTACTGTACACCACGGGAAGCTGATTTCATCCAAATGATTTTAAATTTCCGAAAAGCAAGCCATCTTTTTCAAAGCTACCGGGAATTTATGTCTAACCATAAGGATAGCAGCCAAGGCAACCATCTCATGGACTTTCTGATGACCCAGCTGCCTCCTGAGCAAAAACAGCTCTTTGAGCAATTGAAAGCTTTTAGTGGAAGTGATTTTCCTATGGAAATGTTTCAATCGGGAATGTTTCCTGATTTCTCTCAGGAAGAAAATTTTAACAAGGATTTTTCCACCTCCGAAAACACCATTTAAAGCGACTTGGCATATATTGGATAATGGATTTTATAACACATAACAATAGAACAGAAAGGATAGAAAATAAACACTATGAATGATTGGAAAAAAAGCGACGCATTTTTAAATATGGAGCCCCGAAAAAAAGCCATGATTGAAGTATTGCAGACTGCACTGGAAGGGAAGCAGATTACAGAAGCCCTGCCTATTCTTACCAATTGGAAAAAGCAGATGCAAAAAGAAAATATCTCCTTTACCCCAGAGGAAAATCAGCTGCTGACAGAAATCTTTTCCAGCCAGATGACTCCGGCACAACGCCAACAGTTTGAATATTTAAAAACCTTAATGAATAAACAGAAACGATAGATTAGATACGTAACAGAAGAAAGAGTTTCCCTTGCAAAACGCTCCGTCTGCGGCGGGTTGCGCCAGCAACAGCTTCTATACCGCCGCAGTAGGATTCTCACGGAGCAGGAGTTACTCTTCCTATTTAACCGCCACAATAGCACCAATCAGCCTTTGTACTTCTTCACAAGGCCATTTTAAATCTGGCACACAAATATTCTTAATTCCTGCGGCATAGGCTGCCCGGATTCCATTTTCCGAATCCTCCAGAACCACAGCTTTCTCTGGTAATACATTACACTTTTTGCAAGCCAGCAGGAAAATATCCGGTTCTGGCTTAGAACGCTCTACCATTTCTCCACCAATAATTTCTTTAAAAAATGGAAGCAATTCTGCTTTTTCTAAATAATGCTGCACCGCATCAGATGGGCTGGAAGATGCCACTGCACAAATAATCTCCTGTTCCTTTAACCATTCTAAAAGAGGACGTATCTGCGGCTTCACTGGCAAACCAACCGTATCTGCAATAATATCCACCATGGCTCTCGCCTTTTCTCCCATTTCCTCAAATGGATACTCCTGACCATACTCTGACAGCATCAGCTGCTTCAATGGCTCACCTGTCATCCCCAGACTATCTTCATAAACCTTTCTGGACAAACTATAGCCCTTTTCAGCCATAGCCACCGCCAGCTGATTCATAAAAATAAGCTCTGTATCAAAAATCAGTCCATCCATATCAAAAATAAAACACTGTGCATCTTTACATTGTTCTGCCGCCATCAGCAAGCTATTATATTCCTTCATTATAAAAACCTTCCTTTTACTTTTAGTATGTAATGTACTCTGTATTAATAGCTGCTATTTGCCCGGTATTCCTTTGGGGTACAGCCGATAATCTGTAAAAACACCTTATTAAAATAACTAATATTATTAAATCCTGATAAATTCGCAATCTCACCAATTTTTTTATCTGTATCCAAAAGCAAACGACAGCTTTGTAAAATCCGATACCTCATTAAATACTGCATCGGAGACATTTTCATATTCTGCTTAAAAACCCGGCAAAACTGCCCTTCACTCATAGGTATTAGTTCTGCCAGTTCTCCCAAAGTCATTTCATAGGCATAATTTTCCTTCATATAACGAACCACTGGCTCTAACCGCTCTGAAGCCTTGGCCTCTTCCTCCGTTCCTTTACGAATTCTGACACTATGCCTGTTTAGCAAATCCCAAATTCCCATAATATGGCTCCTTAACATCAGTTCACAAGGCTCTATATCATGTTCCGGACAAATACGAAGCTCCTGAGTTAATGTTAATAACTCCTCCTGCCAGGATTTCCCTTCAGCATCTTCTTTCCCAAAAACATATTCCTTATCCATGCGCTTATTTTTCGGATTTAAAAATTCCATCCGTCCCAGCTCCTCTGGTCTCTTTCCAGATAAAAATTCAGGAAAAACCATTTTTCCATCCAGCACAGGCTTTAGATACTTCCGTGCAAAGCGGCTATGAATATCCTCATGCAAAAATTGATAATGAAAATCCACTGCAAAAAAGCTGCAGGCCTGTCCATCAATTGCCTTGGCTGAATGCAGCAGATTTGAATTAATAAAGACCCCTTCCCCTTTTTGAAGAATGTACTGCCGGTCCTCTATGATAAATTCCATCTGTCCTTCTGTTACCACCAAAACTTCAAACTCCTGATGCCAATGCAGATAAAAAATCACATCTGTCCCTGGGGGATAACTCATTTTATGCACAGACACTGGCAATTCCGCTGTACCATGCTGTTGCTTTTCTTCATATTCTTTTTTCTTTGCCATGATCCATCTCCTTTTCCTCATTTTTTATTTCCCAATGAATCAAAAAAGTCAGCAATGCCCGTAACGCAATAATACTCGCCACAATAAAAATTTCGCTTAAATCCCGCACTGCTACGGTACGAAGTATCTCACTTCCCAGCTTAAATTCCAGCCCCATTTCCAGTCCCTTTGCCAGTTTCAATCTGGTATATGGTTTTCTTCTAATATAAAAAAATATTCCACGAAAGCAGGAAATTAATAGAATTCCTACACCAAAAAATTCAAATAGCAGGATTCCATACGCCACAATCTCATTTAAAATTTCATGTAATACATCCAGCACAAAAAATACCTCCAATCCCATTCTGATTATAGATATTTTTAGTCTGCCCTATTTTTTTACACAGATTCCTCTACAGACTTCTTTGGTAATAAAATATGTACTACAAAAAAGGATTCCTCCTCTGCAAAATCCACTTCACCATTTTGTCCTTTTACCATTTCACGTACACTTCCAATGCCTACACCATGATAAAACTTATTCTTTTTTGTGGTACGTAAAAACGGGTTTTCTTTTAATACTGATTTCTCAATATAATTTCGGACAATTAGATTCAACATTCCTTTATAGCAAAATACCCTTAACGTTATCTTTCGTTTGCTGATTTCTTCTATCCTTTCTTCTGCTTCAATAGCATTATCCAATAAATTTGACAGGATAATGGCATCATCCATACCACTATCTCCCGGAATATCATCTGTAATCTGTATGTCAAAGAAAATTTCTTTTTCCTGACAGAACCGCATTTTATCATTAATCACTGCATTAATCACCTGATTGCTGGTATATACCACCTGCTTTGCAGGCAAACGGCTTTGCAGAGTCTGTTGTAAATCTTCTATCACCAGCTCGGTCTTTCCTGCCTCCAACAGTTCCAGATACGTAGTAAAATACCGCTTCATGTCATGACGCATTTTTCTAGTAGCCTGATATAACTCTTCCGTTTGACGCAGCCGATGTTCTTGTTCGTGAATCTGCGTAGAAAGTATGGCGTTTTCTGCCCGCAGCTTCCTCTGCTTTCCCAAGTTACGCATAATGTAATACACAGTTATGGCAACACCAATCTGCAGTATGTTTACCACCAAAAGCCCAATACTCTCCTGCCTACTGTGATATCCATCCTCAATAATCATGACAGAAACCAGACCGTTCACAAAAATGGTTAAAAATAACATTACTGTAATAATTTCTTCTCCCAGCTTCATTCCTTGCTCAATGCGGAATACCTTTATCACGGTAAAATATCCAATAAACAATGCCACTTTATCCAATAATGTCATTTGTACCCATAGAATATCCTGTGCAACAATACTTTCAGCAATATCACCTTTTACAAAAACAGATGCAATTTGAATCACTAATCCATTAATCAGAGTGATAATAACAATACAAATAACTGCAATTAGCAATTGCTGCCAAAAACTCCCTTTTAAATAAATTCGTTCATAAACAATTAATATGACAGGAATAAGTATCGCCTGTAGTATCAGCTGATTTCCCATAAAAAATCCATTTCCAAAGAGAAGCAAAAAAAACGGAAGAATATTCCACCATCTAATCTCCCGCTTTTCCCCTAATATTTTTCCCACAAACCACAGCATAATCACTCCATCAAAGCAACATGCCAAAAATCCTGTAATCAGATTAATAGTCTCCATAAATATGTTTCCTCATATAAGCCATATGTATCTTTTTTATCTCGTCAATTTTCTTTCTGCTTACTGGAAGCTCCTGTCCATTATCCAGACATACTCCCTGATAGCTAATAGTATAGATATAACGTACATTTACCAGAAAGCCACTATGAATACGAATAAAACCATATTTCTCCAGACGTTTATCATATTCCGACAATTTTCCTCGAATAATATGACTCTGCTCCCGGCAGCAAATCTGTATATTATGCCCCTGAGATTCCAGATACATTATTTCACGAATAGGTACCTTCACTGCATTGCCACCTCTGGCAAACTGATATAACAGAGTTTCATCCGCAATTTTCATAATCAGCCGATGTATGGTTTCTTCCAGCTCCTCGTCTAATTTCCCTTTCCGAATAAACCGATAGGGCTGAAATTGAATCGCCTTAAATACCAAGTCCTCCCGGTTTGTTAAAAATACCAGATTAATATCCTGATTCTTTTCTTTTACGCGCTCTGCCACTTCAATTCCGGAAAGCTCTGGCATATCAATATCTAAAAATAAAATATCAATTCCTGAAAAATCCTGCTGTTCTAAAAGCTGCACTCCGCTTTCCCAAGTGGTAATATTACAGGTAGAACCATAGTTTGATACCGTCTTAGCTACTTTTTTCTCCAGTGCTTCCAAAAATAATTGATCATCATCACACAAAATAATTTGCAACGTCATAACCTCCTCCTTTTAAGATACCATATTTGGATTTATTTTAAAAGACAATCCTCATTTTGCCTTCTTATATGCCTGCTTATAAAACTTTTGCCCAAAACAAAAGACAACCATTTCATTGCCAGCTATCCCGATGCTAACAAGGAAATGATTGCCATTTACTACTCACCGCTCTATTAGTACTGTTTCCCCTAAAAACTCCCTTAAACATTTCTTCGACCTTTCTAAAAGTCCCTCTTATACTTAATTCATACCCTTCCGTTCCCGCTTAAGTCTCACATGTACTTAAGCTATTTCCAGCATAACAAATTTCGACACAAAAACAACCCCTTTGGCATGAATTGTAGAATAAGTGGCATGAATTACAAAAACCCGGTCTTATCCTAATGAACAAAACCGGGTTTTCCTATATTTTACAAATCCACAAATTATAGTACAGTGAATTATAATGTAATCTGTACACTAGTTGTGCCAGCTGCAGCATCTACAGTCTTGCCTTCCGCAGTAATCTTGAAGCTCTTATCTGTAGCATCATAAGTTACATCAATAACATTTCCGTTACGTGCAGCCTTAATCTCTGTAAGCTTGTTAGACTCGCTGTCATAGATAACAGCACTTGCAGTCTTACCATCCTCTAAGCCATAGATAACTGCTTCTGCATCCTGAAGATAATCATAAAGTACAGTCATCTTATCCTCTGCATCGAAGTTACCATAGGTAACAATGCTGTTTGGACGAGCAAGGATAGGAGTCTGGAAGTAATCGCACTTTCTTGTGTAGTACTTTCCACCTTCGTAGGTCTCGCCGGACTGAACATCTGTCCATGTTCCACAATCAGGTACATAGAACTCAGCAATGCCTTCTTCGTTCATAACTGGAACGATACACAGGTTATCACCCAGCATGTACTGCTGATCCAGATACTTACAAGCTGTATCATCAGAGAATGCAATTATCATTGAACGCATCATTGGTACACCAACCTGATGTGTCTTATTTGCCTGTGCCCAAAGATAAGGCATCATCTTACCCTTTAATACGGTGTAATGACGAAGTACATCACATGCCTCTGTATCACCATCCTGATCATAAACCCAAGGTACTCTGTAGGAAGTAGAACCATGGAGACGGCTATGTGTAGACATCAGACCGAATGCACACCATCTCTTGTATACATCAGCAGGAGCTGTTGCTTCAAATCCACCCATATCGTGGGAGAAGAAACCGAAACCTGAAGAGCAGAGAGAAAGTCCACCACGAAGGGTCTCAGCCATAGCAGAATACTCTGCGTAGCAGTCACCACCCCAATGTACTGGGAACTTCTGTCCACCAACTGTAGCACTACGAGCAAAGAGACAAGCCTTGTCCTTTCCGAAGAACTCTTCTAATGCTTCAAATACACACTTGTTGTACAGGTATGTATAGTAGTTATGCATCTTAATAGGATCCATACCATTGTAATATTTTACCTTAGTAGGAATTCTCTCACCGAAGTCTGTCTTGATGTTATTCACACCCATTTCAAACAGATTCTTCAATAATCCCTTGAACCAGTCATAAGCTTCTGGATTGGTAAAGTCTACGATTGCCATACCAGGCTGCCACATATCTGCCTGGAATACACTTCCATCCAGATTCTTAATGAAGTAACCCTTCTCCTTACCAACTTCAAATAATTTAGACTGCTGTGCAATGTATGAGTTAATCCATACACAGATTTCCAGTCCCTTGTCATGTAGTCTCTTAAGCATAGCTTCTGGTTCTGGGAACATATCCTTATCCCACTCGAAGTTACACCACTCATACTCCTTCATCCAGAAACAGTCGAAATGGAATACCTGAAGAGGAATCTTTCTATCCTTCATACCATCGATGAAGCTGTTAACTGTGTCCTCATCATAGCTGGTTGTAAAGGAAGTAGATAACCAAAGTCCAAAAGTATAAGCTGGAGGAAGAGATGGCTTACCAGTTAATGTAGTATAATTTTCCAATACTTCTTCCAGATTCTCGCCACCGATAATGAAGTATTCTAACTCTTCACCCGGCTGTGTAAATGTAACCTTAGATACGGTATCTGAGTTAACCTCGAAAGATACCTTGTCAGAGCTGTTTACGAATACACCATAGCTCTTAGAAGAGATATAGAATGGAATATTCTTGTAACTCTGATCGGAACAAGTACCACCATCAGAATTCCAGATTTCTACGTTCTGACCATTCTTTACAAATGGAGTAAACTTCTCACCAAAACCGTAAATGCACTCACCAATATCAGTCTTTAACTGCTCACGGATATATGTACGATGTGGATCCTGTGGATAGTTGAAGAATTCATCATCCTCCTGAAGCTGCATACGAGCATTTGCTGTAAACTGGCTTTCAGAAATAATAGAGGTAGATCTCCAAGCACCACCTGTCAAATGCTTATCCTTGTAATAGTACTGAACATCCCAGTCATCACCAATCTTAATAACCACCTTGGTGTTACCAGAAATCAGTTCAACCTTATCCTCTGTTCTGTTGATAGTAGGTGTGTAACCTGTATCCTCATTTAATTCAAAACGTGGAATATTGTCCAATCCACCCTTGTAATGATCAATGTGAACCTTAATGATATTCTCTGATGTAGAAGAATATGTAATCTCTAAGTTTGGTCCTCCTAATGTCATACCACGGTTCATAACGGTATATGGTGTAGCAAGAACCTTAATAGAATTCTCAGTAGTCTCAACCTTGTATGCCTGAGAAGCATAATTTACCCCATATCCTTTTTTGTTTAACCAAAATCCATCTGCTACTTTCATGTGTAAACTCCTTTCGTTTGTGTATTACTTTTGTGTCACAGTTCTATGATTTGACAACGTTTAAAAATCATAGTCACCTCTGTTTCACATCATGTATCTTATTATAACGTCATCCTCAATTTTCGTCTACAACTATTAGCACCATTTTTAACACTATTTTGATATTATGTCACAGTTCGCATCATAGAAAAACCACGTTAGCAAGCAAACCTCTGCAAACTAACGTGGTGATTTTTATATTATCATATCTATTTTATTTTTACAGCGGAAGATATCTTTGCCTTCTTAAATAGTTCCTTATAAGCTTTCACTTTCTTATTTGGAACATCAATAACTGCTCCTCTGGAGATTTTATTAAATGCATTCTTACCAACACCTTTTAGTTTAGTTGATTTAATCTTCACCGTCTTTAAGCTACTGCATTTATAAAATGCTGCATTTCCGATTGTCTTAACATTCTTTGGAATAATAACCTTCTTCAACTTCTTCATACCCTTAAAGGCTTTCGTTGATATAGATACAACCGTATAGGTTACCAAAAATGCCATCAATGATATGATTAAATTTCTGTTCCGTTGTTGCTTTGCCCATTCCAGCCAAATCATTGGTTAGATTGAACACGGTTGTAGAAGTCTTGATTGCCACGTTAAACAACTCCACGGCTGCTCCTACCCCAAAGGCATCTGCTTTCCTTACATTGTAGTTACCTACCGGAATCAATCCTGTCGTAAGTGCTACAATCAACACAAATGCAATTACTCTTTTTTGAATTCGCTTTAACATAATATCCTCCATTCTGAATCCATTTTTTCCATATTTTCTTACAATACAATGAAAATGTGAATTTGCGCTATTATGATAGCATAACAAATATAAATATTTTGTTTTTGCGTAAAAAAAGCATTTTTTTGCAAGAATATATTATTTTAAGATGAATTTTGTCAGCATTTGTGGTATATTGAGCTTAGTAAATCAAGGAGGTTCACCAATGAATATAGCAATATGCGATGACGATCCGCTATATAGTAATATGCTTAATATAATGTTGGAAAAATATGCCGATAAGCACAATCTTAAAGATTTTACTGTGTGTATCTATGATCAAGCTGATGAACTTATTGATGCAATTCAGGATAATAAACACTTTGATATATGTATACTTGACATAATGATGCCCGGTATAAATGGCATTGACTTAGGTGTGGAGCTTAGAGATAAGAACTATACCGGAATTATTATTTACCTTACCGCAAGTAAAGATTATGCTTTGGACTCTTATAAGGCAAAAGCTTTCAATTATATACTCAAACCTATTGTACTTACCGATTTATACAAAACCTTAGATGATGCTTTAAAAGATTACTCTAACAAATCAGACAGATATGTTATCATCAAAACCAAAGAAGGGAATACTCGTATTCCCTTAAATAATGTACTTTACATACAGATTAATAAACGTATTTTGATATACCATCTAGCCGATGGTTCCACCTTGGAAGGCCTCTATCTAAGAGTTCCCTTTGCCGATGCTATACAAGATTTCCTACTAGATAAAAACTTTGTGCAGTGCGGTGCAGGTGTTGCAGTTAATGTTTCCTTAGTATCTACGGTAGCAACTGAAGAGGTCACCTTTAACAACAATCACAAGACACATTTCGGCAAAAAGATTTGTAATGAGCTTCGTACTGCTTGGACTCATTATAATCAACTATAACATCATAATCCGAATCGCCATATATTTTACTCCACTTCCAAAGCCTCCTTCAGAACAGAAATATTCTGTTCCATTAGACTTACATAGGTAACCCCCTCTTCCATCTCTTTCTTGGTTACATTATGGCATGTAGAAAAGGTTCGTACTTCTGCTCCTGTGGCTTCTGCAATAGATTCTGCCACCTTGGAGCTGGATAATTCAATTTTTAAAATAACAGGAATCTGTCTTTCCCTTACAATATCTGTGATTTTTGCAATGGTTTCTACACTTGGCTCTGTTTCACTGCCACAGCCTGCAAAGGCGGCAATATAATCTAAATCATACTCATCTACAAAATGACGTAATGGAAAACGGTCAGCAAATACCAGATATGGATTTCTTGCCCGCTCCGTTACATTTTCTAATTCCTGATCAATCCGGTCAAGCTCTGTTATATATTTTTCTGCATTTTTTATATATTCCTGTTTATGCTCTTGATCTTTCTTCCCTAAATCTTTAGCAATCTGTTCAACAATTTCTTTCGCATTCTCCGGAGAGGTCCAAATATGCTCATCACCGTCATCATGAGCATGGGAATGCTCATGGATATGACCGTCCTCATTATAATGCTCCAAAGAATCATCCAAGTCATTCTCTCGATCCCATTCTGCTTCTAATCTATCCTCTCGACGATCCTCTGCATCATCAATACGTTCCTCCAGCTTTTCTGCTACAGAATTTTCATTTGCATCTTCTACATCAATATCTCCATCCACATCAACATAATCTATCATGGCATCCACAAAAAGATTTCTATTTCCAGCAGCTTCAATCACCTGTGGAACCCAGCCTTCCAATTCTCCGCCATTATAAATCAAAACATCTGCCTTTCCAATAGTTACCATATCCTCCGCTGTAGGCTCAAAGGAATGGGTATCCATCCCTGCCGGAACAATCATGGTAACATCTGCATAGTCCCCTGCCACCTGACGGGCAAAATCATAATACGGAAAAATGGTGGTCACTACCTGTAATTTTTCTGTAGGGTCAGTAAATTTCGTATTCTCTAAGCCCTCTTTTGAATTTCCACCTAACTGACAACCTGTTACCAAAAAACTGCATACCATAGCTAATGCAACAATACTTTTCTTTCTTCTTATCATTTTTATTTCTCCACTCCTCATTTCTTTTTTTGCTTTTCCTGTGTAAGACAATCGTCACACACACCATAGAACATAGTCCGATGGGGATTCACCCGAAACTGGTGCTCCTGCAAAACATGCTGATACAATTCTGTAATATGACTACAATCCATCGGAATCATGCCACCACAATCCTCACATTTCAAAAGCATCTGCTCCTCATCTTCCCCAGTATATTGATAGCATGCACCACTATTTCCATCTAATACAATCTTATGAACAATTCCATCTTTTTCCAGCTTATCCAATTGACGATAAATAGTAGTCAGCCCCACCGATTGTCCTTCTTCTTTTAGCCGGGCCGCTATCTGGCTAACCGTAACATACTGCCCAGCGCTTTCTGACATATATTTTAAAATAGCTGCTTGCTGCTTTGTATGATATGTTTTTCCATAATTCATTTTTGAAACCTCCTGACGAATTTGAAAACCTTTTTCATATTATATACTTTTAACAAAAAAGTCAATCTATAATAACCTTCTTTTCAATTAATTTAAATGCACACACTTTTCCCCTCTTCATTGACGTTACCAATTTCCACAGGTATACTAAATTATAATGATTTTTCAAAAAACCTTATATAACATAAAATGGAGGATTCCTATGAAGAAAACAAAAGCACTTGCTTATCTAACTTCTTTTGCACTTTGCTTAAGCAGTCTGTGGCCTATTTCCACATCAGCTGCCCAGGCAGAAGAAAACAATTTTCGCACCTTCAAGCGAGTTGTTACTGGACAAAATGGAAATCTGCTTCGTTATCACTATATTGACGACCAAGGAAACCCGGTGATTCCTGCTAAAGCAGAAAATCAGACAGTTTCCCGAAAGAAAGCTTCCGATTTACCATCTTCTTATGATTCCCGTGAATCAGGAGTGATTACTTCGGTAAAAGATCAGGGTGTCACTGGCTCCTGCTGGGCTTTTGGTGCATTAAAATCCTTAGAAGCCAGCAGTATTTTACAAGGATTTTCCACAGTAGAAGAAACCGACTATTCAGAAAGCCACCTTGCCTGGTATTCTTATACCCCTGTAAAAGACAGTTCCCATCATTTATATGGAGATTATATGGACAGCAACACCACTTCAGCAGGTGAGATTTACAATACTGGCGGCTCTGCCATTCTTTCCATGTTCACCCTTGCAAACTGGTGGGGTGCTGCCAATGAAGAAAATGCTCCTTTCACAGCATCTACTTGGACAGAATTAGATGACATGGGCGCCTTCATGGAAGACGCACCGGAAGAACTCCGTTTCCAATCGGAAGTTCAGTTAAAAGAAGCAAACTGTTATGATTCTGCCAATTCCGGTGCCACACGAAATAAAATTAAAGAGGCAGTAATGGAATATGGTGCTTTAGATGCAGCTCTATATTATGACAATAGCTATCTTTATCAGGAGGATGAAATCACCTCCTACTACCAGACATTATATGAGGACAGCAAAACTTCCGATGCCGGTGACTATGCTAACCACTGTGTTACCATAGTGGGATGGGATGATGACTTTAACACCTTTTCAGAAACACCAAAAAAGCCCGGCGCATGGCTGATTGCCAACAGCTATGGAGAAGATTTTGGAACAGATGGATATTTCTGGTTATCCTATTATGATGATTCCATTTGTGAATTTTATTCCTTTGAGTCACAAACTACAGATACCTATGATACCATTTTCCAATATGATGGAATGGGATGGTTTCAGGGATACCCTTCTACAGAAGATATTTCTATGGCAAATATCTTCACCAATGAAACCTCCACACCGCAAAGTATCAGCGCAGTTTCATTTTACACCTACGGCGACCAACAGGAATACGAAATCCAAGTATACCGTAATATAAACGGTGATGAGCCTTCAGATGGTGAACCCATTAGTACATGTACCACTATCGGTACTGCCCAGTGGTCTGGTTATCATACCATTCCATTAGACGAAAGTATTGCAGTAGCTCCAGGAGAAAAATTCTCCATCATTGTTACATTAATTGCTGATTCTGCTCCCGGAAATGTAGTATATGCCTTAATCGAAGGCTCATCCGACCCTGATTATGGAGTGTATTATAGCAGCCAGAAAGGACAAAGTTTTATCCGCTATGCCTCAGAAAATATCTGGTATGATAACACTTCTATTCTGGATGAAGCAACCAACGAAGTATACAATATGAATAATGTTTGTGTAAAAGTATTTTCCAAAGAGATGTCAGCAGAGAAATTCAAAGAACAGGAAGAAAATTATATTCCAGAATCAACTCCTACGTATACGCCTATATACACACCTACATCGACACCTACACAAACACCAGTAACCAGTAACAAACCAGGAAGCACTCCTACTGTAAACATTCCGGGAAGCAGCTATCCTCCTATTGTTACTTTTACCCCAGCTCCAACACCAACCATTTCTCCTTCTGCCACATCCCCAGCAGGAGCCCTTCCTTCTGGTAAAATCACTATAAAAAACAAAAAAGTGACGATGGGAAAGGGAGAAAAGGTTTCACTAAAAATAAAGACCTTGCCTGTATCTGACAAGAGCAATTTATCCTATACCAGTTCTAACACTAATGTAGTGAAAATAAGTAGTACAGGAAAGCTTCTGGGTGTTCAACCGGGAAAAGCAACCATTATGGTTTCATCTTCTAATGGAGCCAAGGCTACCGCCAAAATCACGGTTAAAAAAGCTCCAAAAACAATTAAAGCTACCATTAACAAGAAGAAACTCAAAAAAGGGAAAACAGCCAAAATCAAAGTCAAATTAAATAAAGGCAGTGCCAGCTATCAAATCACCTATAAGGCTTTGAATCCCAAGGTTGCTAAGGTGACGAAAAAAGGGAAGATAAAAGCCAAGAAAAAAGGAATCGCAAAATTCCGGGTAACCACTTATAACAAAAAAAGCAGCCTTGTAAAAATCAGAGTTCGGGCTTAACCATTATTGAAACAAACAAAAACCACCATCGAAATTTATAATATGTTTTGCAAAAGCTTAAACCATTTGTGAACATATTATTTCTCAAATCTTTGATGGTGGTTTTCTTATCCCTATATGAGATTTTAATCGTATTTTCCTATCTTTTTTATATCAAATTCCAAAGGGTACCCTCTCTGGTATCCTTAATCTCAACACCCTTCGCCTTCAATTCATCACGAATGGCATCTGCTGTAGCAAAGTCTTTATTTTTCTTTGCTTCCTTTCTCTCTGCCAATTTTGCCTCTACGTAAGCAGCCAGCTCATCATCTACCTTCTCTTCTTCCACTTCTACTGTCAGATTCAGAGAAAAGACCTTATCAAAATCTTCCATTAAAAATCTCTTGGTAGAATCATTTATATCTGCCTTCAATACATCATAAAGTACTGTTAAGGCCTGTGACGTATTTAAATCACTTCCCATTGCTGCTGCAAACTCATCCTGATATTTTGTAATAGCTTCCTGCTGAAGCTCTCCCTCTGTGTCCAAAGCAGCAATTCTCTTAATCAGCTTCTCATACGCAGTCTTCGCATTATCCAATACATCATAAGTAAATAACAATGGTTTCCGATAATGAGACTGCAAACAGAAGAAACGATATACCAACGGATTATATCCCTTGCTCTCTAAAAGAGACACCGTTAAAAAGTCGCCCTTGGACTTACTCATCTTTCCTGATTTATCATTTAAATGCTGTACATGGAACCAGTAGTTACACCATTTATGTCCCAAATAAGACTCACTCTGTGCAATTTCATTGGTATGATGAGGAAAAATATTGTCCACACCACCACAATGAATATCCAAATATTCGCCCAAGTGCTTTAAGCTAATGCAGGAGCATTCAATATGCCATCCCGGGTAACCCACACCCCATGGGCTATCCCACTTTAATTCCTGACTATCAAACTTAGACTTAGTAAACCAAAGAACGAAATCTGTCTTATTCTTTTTATTTGCATCTTCCTCTACATCTTCACGAACCCCTACCTGAAGCTCTTCCTCATTCTGATTAGACAAAACATAATACTCTTTTAATTTGCTCGTATCAAAATAAATATTTCCACCTGCTTCATATGCATATCCTTTTTCTAACAACGACTCAATCATATGAATAAATTCCGGAATACAATTAGTAGCCGGCTCCACAATCTCAGGAGTCTTAATATTCAGTTTATCACAATCCTTGAAAAATGCTTCCCGATAGAACTGAGCAATTTCCATAACTGTCTTGTGTTCTCTCTTGGCACCCGCCAGCATCTTATCTTCTCCTGTATCTGCATCACTGCTAAGATGTCCTACGTCAGTAATGTTCATACAGCGCTTTACATCATATCCTGCATATCCCAGATATTTTTCTAAAATATCTTCCATCATATAGCTTCGGAGATTTCCAATATGGGCAAAATGATACACTGTAGGACCACAGGTATACATATTCACCTTCCCCTCTTCTCTTGCCACAAAAGGTTCAACCTTCTTTGTCAGTGTATTATAAAGTGATAATTCTCTCATCTTACTTACCTTACCTTTCATAACCTACAAACTTCTCTTCCCAAACCCACTCTACTGTACAGGATTTTTATCATTTCTGCAAGTAGCAGAATCATTCTTCTTCCGGACAAACCTGCTCCCAAATGCCGTTTTTTCCAAAGCAGTCTTTCCATGCCTTCTCCCAGCCCCCAAACTCTTTCATGGTCACTAAATTCATTCCCAAATCAAACTGAGCACTAAATTCCTGCAAAATCTCTTCCCTTACCGGACGGAAAAAATGTTCTCCAGCCAGTCTCTGTCCTTCTTCGGAATACAAATACTCTAAGTATTCCTTTGCTATTTCCTGAGTCTCATTTTTCTCTGTTACCGAATCCACCACTGCTGCCACAGGCTGGCCTAAAATACTTATACTTGGTGTAATGATTTCAAAATCATCAGGATATGCCTCCATAGAAAGATATGCTTCACTTTCCCATGTTATCAATACATCTCCCTGTCCATTTTCTACAAAGTTATTTGTAGCAGTCCTTGAATCATCATACATAATCAAAACATTGTTATATAGCCTTTTCATAAAATGAATAGCATTTTTTGTGTTTCCATTACTAAATTGCTGCGCATATGCCCATGCAGCAAAAAAGTTCCATGCCCCACCTCCTGAGGTTTCAGGATTTGGTGTCATAATTTCAATTCCCTTTTTCCTTAAATCATCCCAATCTTCAATTTTCTTTTTACTGTCCTTACGAACCAGAAAAACCACAGCGGAAGTATATGGTACACTTTCATTTTCTAACGCCTTCATCCATTCTGATCCCAATAGCTTTTCTTCCTCCAATGCATCAAAATCCTTGGAAGTTCCTAAAGTAACTATATCTGCAGATTGTTTCTCGGCAACAGCTTCTGACTGCAATGCAGAACCACCATGAGTCATTTCCACTACCACCTCTTCTCCCGTCTTTTCCTCCCAATAAGCCGCAAACAAATCATTATATGCTACATAAAATTCCCTTGTAGCACTATAAGAAGAATTGGTAAGCTTTCGTACTACATGCTCTGCGTCTCCGGAAACTTCCTTCTCTTTGTTACAGCCTGTAGCAAGACTACCGGTAATCATACAGATTATCAAAAAAACCACAAGTGCCTTTCTCTTACTCATACTCTTTCCTTTCCAACAAAATCTCAAATACGTTTTATCTCATTTACTTTAGAAAAAAAATTTATTTTACGCATGAACTTTCCGTATTTCGGAAATCATATTACCATAGTTCCCCATAATATAAAACACACAATAACTGTCAATAACATAAAAAAGGAGGCTTCTTTATGAAAACAACCAAGAAAAAGAAACCTGAAATAAAAACTCTGGCAGATATAAATCTTCTGCCAGAGGAAGAACGTACAAAATGGGAAATCGCCGCTGAACTAAATCTTTTTGATAAAGTAGTAGATAGCGGCTGGAAATCTCTGACCAGCAGAGAAAGTGGACGTATCGGAGGAATACTTTCCTCTCGAAAAAAATCTGGAAACTAGTCCTCTTCCAATAAGCACTCTGACTGGGTAGTACTATCTGGTAAATATAAAAGCGGAATCTTATGGGCAACATCCCCATACATGCATTCACAAAATTGAGCACTTACAAAATCATAAGTTTTCTGTGTATACTTTGCACCTAAAGCTCTTGCCATCTGTGCAAAAAGAGATGGTGAAATACATCTGCCCCAAGTTTCATCATCTTCGCCAATAATAATAGCCGGAGTAATCTCTGTCTCCTGCTTGGTCACCGTATTATATACAACTAACTTAATATAGTCACCATTATTATCATAATCACTACGCAACTCACATAACTGCTCAGAATCTTCTCTAATATTCAAAGCATCTAATAAATCCTCTTTCACAAAAGACATAGCAGAAGCTGCTTCCCTTTTCCGACGGGTACTATCATAACGAATCAATTCAATTAATTTGTCAATACTGCTCTGGCTCAAAACAGAACTGTCTACAGAATTCTTCTTTTCTAAAAGAAAACTTACCAGTGTATCTATTTCACTCTGACTTAACAGAGACAGATTTAAATTCTTTGCATTATTCATATGCTTACCTCCTGTTGTTTTCTCACGATATACTTTCTCTAATATAGACCATTATACAATTTTCATAGCTTTGTTGCAAGTATTCTTTTCCTTAATCTGCTGTAAGCTACTTTCTTCCCTTTGCTTTCCATTTCTACATTGACAAGAGCTATTTTCATGAATATAATACCAACTACGACAAAAAAACGCATCTATTCATTCTAATAATCTATACATTTCAAAGGAGTATTCTATGACGTTAAAACACATCCGTATCTTTCTCACCGTTTACCAGAAAGAAAGTATTACAAAAGCTGCCCAGCATCTGGGAATAACCCAGCCTGCTGCCAGCCTTGCTATTAAAGAACTGGAAACCCATTATCAAACCACGTTATTTGAACGCAAAGGCAGAGGTATGCAAGCCACAGCCGCCGCAGACCATCTCTATCCCCTTGCTCAGAATCTACTGTACCAATACGAAGAAATGGAACGACAGCTAATAAAGCCAAGTCCTCCTAATAAGCTGTGCCTTGGCGCATGCAGTACCATCGCCTCCACCCTTCTTCCCAGACTAATCCACTCCTTTTCAAAAAACAATCCTTCCATAAAGCTATATACCTCTGTAAATACTTCTAAAATCCTACAACAACAAGTCTTAAACAGCCAATTAGACTTTGCCTTAGTAGAAGAACCTTTTTCTTCTGAGAATCTCCGTTCCCTTTGCTTTTTACAAGAAGAAATCCTTCCTATCTGTGCTCCTTCCCATCCCTTTGCCAATGCTGCAAACATCTCTATAAAGGAACTAGAAGAAGAATCCATTTTACTTCCAGCAAAAGACATTGGTGTCCGCAAGCAGTTAGATATTATCTTTTCCAGAAACAAGATTAACATTGTCCCTGCTATGGAAGCCACAGATACTGCCGCTCTAATCCATGGCGTTTCCTCAGATATAGGCATTTCCTTTCTTCCGAAAAGCCTGTTGCATATCCCTCTACACAAACATCAGCTCTCCACCTTCTCCCTAACTGCCTTTGCTCCTTCCTGTCACTATTCCCTCATTTATAAAAAAGAGAAACTCCTTACTCCTTATATGAAAGATTTTTTCAAAGGATTACCAATACAGAAAAAGGACTAGTCATCAAAGCACTAGTCCCTTCCAAAGCTTACCATCCAATATGTTGTTTATGGTCATACCCGGTTAATTCTTTCTTCTTGTTCTCCAAAGTTTCACACCGTTTCTTATAATCCTCCTGTGAAACCAGCCCCTGACTATAATATGCCTCCAAAGCCTCTTGAAAATCCTTCAAGCCTTCCTGTGCCAGATCCTTATAATTATTTTCACAAGCCATTTCCATACTGCGCCACAATTCATCTAAGTTTTGCTTTGCTTTTTTCTTTTTCCCAAATAACATATTCTTCCTCCACCAGTTCTTTTATTATGCCTCATGTCTTTTCCAGCTTATCTGTCTGCATGATTTTACTCCTATACTCCTTGGAACATTCCATGCCACGCAGCTGATCTATCACAGAGAAATCCTCCCAGCAATGCATTGGATAAGCTCTTTTAATATTAACATGCTTCATGACATAATCAAAGCCCAGAAAGAAACGTTCTCCCTGTCTAGGGTCTAAAGGAAGAAAGGCACAATGGATTTCATATGCTTCTAGCCACTTCACATCCTCCTGAAATGCTTTGGTCATTCGGACATACTGTTCCGATGTTTCCCCTTCCCATGTCCACCAATTTAAATCACCAGCATGATATATCACCTTACCAGAGACTTTTTCCCTCACCACAAATGCCACTCCAATGTCTGTAGAAGGTATGGCTTTTACCCAGATATTTTCATCCTCAAAAATATCTCCTGCTTCGAGACTAGTAATAGCTTCACAGCATTCCTCTGTGATACCTCTTTTCCCCTGCAAATATTTCCTTTTATACTTTTTGGTAATATCTCTGGACAAAATATAGGACACCTTGTCATACTGGTTCCACAAATCAAATATAGCAAAATTAAAATGATCTTGATGGCGATGACTGGAAAAAGTATAAATATGGGCATCCTTGGGATAAGAAGGAATCTCCCCTTTATAGTAATCAAACAATAAAACGATTTTACCAATTTCCACGCTGAAACCGCTGTGACCAATATACCTTACCCTTAGTTCTGTCATATTTTACCCCTTCCGGCTATAGAGAATCCGTATTGCATTTATTACACAAAGCATAGCTACACCTGAGTCTGCAAAAACCGCCATCCACATAGATGCGATTCCAAAAAATCCCAGTACCATAACCAATGCCTTAATCACTAACGCACCAACCACATTCTGCATAGCTACTCTACTGGTCTTTCTAGCAATAGAAAAGCTATCATTAACCGCTGTTAAATGAGAATTCATAAACACTACATCCGCCGCCTCAATAGCAGCATCTGCTCCACTTCCCATAGCAGCGCCTACATCTGCTCCAGCCAGTACCGGTGCATCATTGATACCATCTCCGATAAATAGCACCGCACCCTTTTCTTCTCTGATTTTACCGAGATTATTTAATTTATCTTCCGGCAATTGTCTTGAGAAGGTCTGACGAATTCCCACCTGCTCAGCTACCTTACCAGCATTTTCTTCCGTATCACCAGTCAGCATTACTGTCCACAAGCCTTGGTGATTCATTCTTTCTACAGCCTCTTTGGAATCTTCTTTAACAATATCATTGATAACTATGCGACCTAAGTACTGACCATTTCTTGCTACAAATACTTCTGTACCAGCGTCTCTATTACCATCTTCTACTACAATCCGATTCATTTCCAGAAGCTTCTTATTTCCGCATAAAATCTTCTGACCTTCTTTTTCTACTACCATGCCCTTACCGGAAATCTCCTGAATGTCCTCAGGAATAACAACTTCTATTTCTCTCTCCTGAGCTGCTTCCCGGATACTAATGGCAATTGGATGGGTAGAACGGCTTTCTGCCGCTGCTGCCAATGCTAAAACTTCTTCCTGTGTAATCCCTGCAACCGAATCAATACGCTCCACAATAAAGTTTCCCTTTGTAATGGTTCCTGTCTTATCCATTACAACCGCTCTAATCTGAGAAAGCATTTCTAAAGAAGCCCCGCCTTTAAATAAGATTCCCTTCTTGGAACCAGCACCGATTCCTGCAAAAAATGCTAATGGAACACTAAGCACTAGAGCACATGGACAACTAATAACCAAGAACGTTAACGCTGTATAAATCCAATACTCCCAATTTCCAGTTATAAGGGAAGGGATAATAGCGGTGGCGGTAGCTACAAGTACCACAACCGGTGTATACACTCTGGCAAATTTAGTGATAAAACGATCGATCTTTGGCTTAGAAGCTGCTGCATTTTCCACAGCTTCTAAAATTCTGGTTACCATAGATTCTTCCAATGGCTTCTCTACTCTAATGTATAAAATTCCACTGGTATTCACACAACCAGACATCACCTGTTTTCCTGGATAAACGGATACCGGTACAGGCTCTCCTGTTACTGCAGAAGTGTCAATCCGGCTTTCTCCACGAACTACAACACCATCCAAAGGAATCCGGTCTCCCGGACGAACTTCTATCACCTGTCCTACCTCTACATCCTCCGGCTCATACTCTTTAATCTCACCATGTTCTTCTACCCGAACGATTTCCGGTCTCATGTCCACTGCTTCCATAATCTGTTTCCGGCTTTTATTTACTGCAATCTCCTCAAAAAGCTCCCCTACCCGGTAGAACAACATAACTCCCACAGCTTCTGGATATTCCCCAATGAAAAAAGCTCCAATAGTGGCAATACTCATAAGGAAATTTTCATCAAAAACCTTTCCTTTTAAAATGTTCTTCAAGGCAGTCAAAACTACTTCCCCACCAAGAATCAAATAGCCTATTACAAATAATCCAATGGAAAGCCATGTTGGATTTTCTACTAATTCTTTACAAAAAATACCTGTTGCAAAAACCAATGCTCCTGCCAAAATCAAAAACAATTCTTTCTTTTCATCAGAAAGTGGCTGCTTTTCCTTTTTTACTGATATACTCTCCTTTTCCTCCTGATCTGCATGATTATGGTGATGACCTCCACAGCCACAATGCTCGTGCTCCTTATGATGATGGCTCCCACATCCACAATGCTCGTGCTCCTTATGATGATGGCTCCCACATCCACAATGCTCGTGCT
>CAZEFX010000011.1:0-16156 GCA_964511525.1 uncultured Jutongia sp. | reverse complement strand
CCTTATGATGATGGCTCCCACATCCACAATGCTTGTGCTCCTCATGGTGATGGGACTTTTTCTTTCCCCTTTGTAATTCTTCTATAACAGTGCCTGGTTCCATCTTTTCCGTCAGTTCCCGCAGCTTTGGTAACACTGCATCTACGTCTTCTGCCTCCACCAACAGCTGCTGGGTAGCATATGTTAAGACTACCTGATTTACTTCCGGCAGTTCATTCATTTTACCTTCTAGCTTCGCTGCACAATTGGCACAGTCAATACCAGTTATTGTATATTTCTTTTTCATAGGAATTCCTCCTTGATTATTTCTTCATATGAATAATTGTTCATATGTTATGTCATCAATATAGCACTCCTTTATAGATAATGCAACCCTTTTTTCATAACTTCTATAAATAATTTATGATTCCTTAGATAAACCGGATATACCTGCCAGTGTGGAACCGGGGCAATTCCTTTACAGGTTTCCACTGTACAGCTACAAATCCCCTCCTTCTCCAGCCACGTACTAAGACAGCCTGATGCTGGCTTTATTTCTTTTCTCAATGGATATTTTGTAATCTGATGTAAGATTCTTATAATAAAAGAATACTTTTCATAATAAATAATAGAACCAGCTTCATGATAGTGTATCACCGCCTTAGGATGCACCTTATAAATCAACCTTACTAATGCTCTGGTCTCTGGCTCCGACAACGGATTTTCCCCGCCATACTCCTGAGCTGCTGGCTGTTTTACCGAATTTTCCTCAAAATGTGCTTGAAAGTTTCGGTTCAAATCAATACCTCTGGCATTGGCCTTCCAACGATAATAGCTTTCCTTTGGCATTGCCATAAGTGCTTTGCGCAAACGATTGTCCTTTATTGCAGATACCCCATACTGACTGATACTAACTCCATCAGGATTCATCATAGGTAAAAAATAAAGACAAACCTTATCAGATACCTGCTGATAACATTTGCCTTTGTATCGCTTTTGAAAATTCCTACAATAATTTTCCAAAGCCTTCATAAAAACCTGAGTATTGTGCCACTCCCGTCCGTGCAAAGCCACATCTACAATAAAACAACGCTCCGCCAGTGGATTCCCTAAACGGATACAATAAACATTTCTCTGATCCGCTGTTTTGTCTAAAACATTTACCTCTAGTATGCTCCCGTAGCGTTTTCTTAATTCCTCCAAATCTTTTTTCATATCTTCATAGGAATATAGTTTCTTTTTCAACAGAACCACTGTTGTTTTTTTATTTGAAGATTTCTGATTACAAGCCCTCTGCATAAAACTTTCTCTCTTCTTTCTTTTCCATTCCATTTTATGCAGAAGCCTTTCAGAGTTTCTCCTATTCCTCTACATGCTCCATGCCCTGACGCAAAATAGTAAATACATGTTCATCTGCCAGAGAATACAATACATTTTTTCCTTCCTTTCGGAATTTAACTAGACGATTCTGTTTTAATATGCGCAACTGATGCGAAATTGCGCTCTGTGTCATATTTAGAATTTGCGCAATATCATGCACACACATTTCATTCTCAAAAAGCAAATATAGCACCTTAATGCGAGTAGAATCACCAAATACCTTAAATAAATCTGCCAATTCATATAATTCGCTTTCCATTGGCATCTTCTCTTCTATTTCCTCAGCAGTAGCCCCATCAATAATCATATATTCTGACTTTTCTTCCATATCATCCTCATTTCTGCCAAATCAATGAAAATTCATTGTATTTTCATGGCTTTTTCATTCAAAATTCATTCTTGCCTTATATTTTATCATTATTCTTCAAAAAAATATAGACCATGTATGGAATCTCTTCCTTACATGGTCTTTCTTCTAATTAATATTCTGCCTCAAAATTTAAGCCAATGCACAACTTCTTAATTCATGCTCCAGTACTTTTTTCTCTGTCTGATCACAATTTCCCTTAAGAAACATTGCATTTCTTAAATCCATTGTCATGATTCCCAACAAAGACTTAGCATCAACGCAATAGGTCCCACAATACAAATCAAAGTCTGTATCGTACTTGGAAATAATATTCACAAACTTGTTTACGTCTTCCACATTTCTAAAACTTACTGTTATCTGTTCCTGCATTTTCATCATCCTTTCTAAAATACAATAGAACTCTCTTTTCTCTCTTCTTCTCTTTGTTTCCATGGTGCGCAACACCATTCACTATGTTTTAACATATTTTTGCGCATAAGAAAACCCTTTTTATCGTTTTTTTATTAAATATTCACATTTTTGTGAAATGTTACCAAATACTCTTCTTTTTCTTTCTTTTTTATGCTAAAATATGGATAATATTAGGAGATTATAGATTTTTCCACATTTTTTTATTAGAAACGGGGTGTAACTATGCTGACAGGTATTACTAACACAACCAATATTCAAACTGCTTATCAAGCCAAATCCGCAGGCTACAGCTCCGGTCAGGTGAGTCAAATGGTTCGTTCCGGACAATTAGAGTGCGCAACTTGCGAAAACCGCAAATATCAAGACGGTTCTGACGAAATGGTTTCCTTTAAAGCACCTACCCATATTTCTCCAGAAGCTGCTGCTTCTGCTGTAATGGCTCATGAGAGAGAACATGTAGGAAATGCCTATTCAAATGCCAGTAAGAATAATGGCGAAGTGATTCAGGCAAGCGTTAATATCAACACCGCTGTTTGCCCTGAATGTGGTCGTACTTATGTTTCTGGCGGAGAGACTACCACTCAAATCAAATATAACGAGGAAAATCCTTATGGACAGGAATTCAAAAAAGCGGATGCTCCAAACTTAATTGGGCAAAATCTTGATTATGCAATATAAAAACAGCGGATTAAAATCCGCTGTTTTTATATTGCTATTTTCTATTGTAATATTAATTTCCAACTAAGCTTTTATAACACCTTTGAAAGAAATTCCTGTAATCTTTGATTTTTAGGATGATGGAATAATTCTTCCGGAGTATCATCCTCCTGAATCCTTCCATCATTAATGAATAACACGCGATTGGCAACCTCCCTTGCAAATCCCATTTCATGGGTAACTACCACCATAGTCATCCCATCCTGTGCCAATTCTTTCATTAGTTCCAATACTTCCCCTACCATCTCTGGATCAAGAGCAGAGGTAGGCTCATCAAATAACATCACATCCGGGTTCATTGCCAATGCCCTCGCAATAGCAATTCTCTGCTTCTGACCACCGGAAAGCATAGGCGAATACGCATCTGCTTTGTCTGCCAAACCGATTCTCTCTAAAAGCTCCTCCGCTTTTAGCTGCGCCTCTTCTTTTGTCATTTTTCCCCTTTTCACCGGAGCCAGCATAATATTCTCTTTTATTGTCATATTTGGAAAAAGATTAAATTGCTGAAATACCATCCCAATTTTTTCCCGAATCTCATTAATATCTACAGACTCATCAGTAATATCTGTTCCTTCAAAGGAAATCACTCCACTTGTTGGTTCTTCTAAACGGTTCAAGGATCGAAGAAAGGTAGATTTTCCACATCCGGAGGGTCCAATAATAGCCACTACCTCCCCTTTAGAAATGGTGGTAGATATCCCCTTCAATACCTCATGTTCTCCAAAAGACTTATGCAAATTATCTACTTCTATCAAAACCTGCCCTTCTAGAAAAGAAGAAGTTGTATCTATTAATTTTCTATCGCTCATTATTTCTCAATCTCCTTTCCAATGCATTTACCCCTGCTGTCAGCACCATCACCATAATCAGATAAATCAATGCAACTGCAATCAATGGCATAAAGGCATCATACGTATTGCTCCGAATAATGTCTCCTGCCTTCGTCAAATCCACCAATGCAATATATCCACTAATAGAAGTTTCTTTTAACAAGCTAATAAATTCGTTGCATAATGCAGGTAAAATATTCTTAAATGCCTGTGGGATAATAACACAAGTCATGGTCTGGCGATAACTCAGTCCTAAACTACGTCCAGCCTCAAACTGTCCCATATCAACAGACATAATACCAGAGCGCACCACCTCTGCCACATAAGCCGCAGAATTCAACCCAAATGCAATGACTGCAACTAGCAATTTTGCATCCACTGATACCAGAATAATATAATAGAAAATTAACAACTGTACTACTGCCGGTGTACCACGCATAACCGTTAAATAGATTTTACAGATTAAATTCAAAATGGTTAATCCACCATTTCTATCATGACTGGTACGAATTAATGCAATAACCCCACCAAGAATAATACCAATCAATACAGAAAAAACAGTAATGAGAAGAGTATTACCAAACCCTCTCAAAATATATTGATACCTGCTGTCTTCGATAAAATTGTCCTTAAAACGCTGCTGGAAAGAGTTGGCTGATATGGCCGCTTCTGGATCTTTCACAATAATAACCTGCTTTGCTGTAGTATAGGTATCTGTAAAATCTACATTTTTCAAACGCTCTTCTGTCACTGTCATGCCGGCAGTTCCAACATCAGCTTTTCCAGAAATAACTGCGGAAATAATAGAATCAAATTCCATGTCCTCAATTTGGAGCTCCATGCCCAGTCTATCGCAGACAGCCTGCATCATGTCCATATCCAAACCTGTTATTTTTCCATCCTCGTAATACTCATAAGGCTTAAAAGATGCATTGGTCGCTACAATTAAAACACCGTTTTTTCTAGAAACCTCCTGCTTTTTATATGGCTGCTTTCCCTTTTTAGAATCATCCCCTACATAATTATCAATAATCTGTTCTAAGGTTCCATCTTCCTTTAACTTCGATAAAGCTTCGTTGATATTATCTTTTAATTTTGTATTCGATTTATTAATACAAATAGCATATTCCTCTACTGCAAATTCTTCTTCTAAAATTTTCAACTCCGTATTTCTTGCAGTATATGCCAAAGAAGGCTGTTCATCTAAAATAACACAATCTATTTTTCCATTTTTTAATGCCTGAATCGCATCGGTTCCTTTGTTATAACGCTCAATAACTGTGCCAAATTCATCTCCTTCATAATCTGAGGCAAAAATGTCACCGGTAGTGCCAATCTGTACACCAATTTTTTTCCCTTTTATATCATCCACACAGGTAATTGCATTTTTCATTGCCTCCTGCAATTCCTTTTTCTGCTGATGTTGATTATATAAGCCTGTGCCAACCAAAACTCCTACGCATACCAATGCAAATAGCAGATAGCTTAACCACTTTTTCTCTTTTGACGTTCTCATTTCATTTTCCTCTTTCTCTTATCAATGTTTTAGGATTTAATATAAATCCTCTTTTAGATATATCTCAAAAACTGCCCTAAAAACGACTAATTTCCTCTGATTCATCATCACTTTTTCTTATTTCCCGAATTTGTAAATAATACCCATCCTTGTCATTGATTGCGACATATACCCGGTCACCAGCCTGATGCTTCAACAAGGCTTTTCCTAATGGTGATTCGATACTAATCATATTTTGCATTGCGTCACACCGTATAGTAGTAACAATTTTGTATTCCTCTTCGCATTCATCCTCCTCAATATAAACTACCACCGTATCATTGAGACCTACCTCCGATTCATCAGAATCATCCTCCACAATTCGAGCTGTCTTTATCATTTTTTCCAGATAACGGATTCTGCTTTCATTTTGGTTCTTCACCCTCTTCGCCGCTTTATACTCAAAGTTTTCACTTAAATCACCATGAGCTCTGGCTTCCTTCACATCCTCCAAGGCTTCCTTTCGCACCACTAGTTTTCGATGTTCCAGTTCCTGCTCCATTTTCTCAATATCTTTTTTTGTCAGTCTATCGTACATAAAAACCTCATTTCTTTTAAAATTTATTCTTTCCCACTACCTTTTCTCCCTCTTTATGGGCACTATAACCTTCAACCCTCTTTTGACTCCGACACCTCTTCTCTGGTTACATTCCGCAGCCATTTATATGTGCGATAACGCAGCAAAGAAATCGGTATCTTAATCTCTTCATCACACAACAAAAATGCAATCACTACAAAAAGTGGTGCATTAAATACGAAGGCAGCCAAAGCTCCACCTACGATTGCCACTCCCCACATAATAGAAACATCCAGAAAGAATCCAAAACGGGTATCTCCGCCACCACGGAAAATCCCCACAATTAATGTAGTATTTACAGCCTGAGCCACCACATAAAATGCCATCAATAGCAGCATAAAAGACAAGGTATTTCTTGCTTCATCAGAGAGTTCCATAGTCATCAAAATAAAAGGACGTAACAGCAGGATTAACACCCCGCCCAAAGCACCTGTAACCACTGATAAACCAATAAATTTCTTGCCATAGCTCCTTGCCAGCTCGGTCTTTCCTTCTCCAATGGTATTTCCAATCATAATCGCTGCCGCACTAGCCACACCAAACGCCACCACAGTAGCAAGATTTCTTCCTACCTGTGCCACAGAATTCGCTGCAGTTGCCGCACTTCCCATATGTCCCAGTATAGCCGCCATAGTAGACATGCCCAGACCCCACATCAGTTCATTTGCCACTACCGGCGCAGAATAATTTAAAAAGTCTTTCCACAGGTCAGAATTCTTTCGGAATAAATATTCCCATCGGAACCGGAATACATCATTTATCTTCTGATCATAAACTACTACAATAATAAACTCCACAATTCTGGCAAGCAACGTTCCAATGGATGCACCTACAATTCCCATTTCTGGCGCACCAAATAATCCAAAAATCAAAATCCCATTAACAATAATATTGGTAATCATGGATGCAAGATATACCACCGTAGCAATCACTACCTTTTGTAAATTACGCATGGAATTAAGATATACCATAGTCAACGCATTTACAGGATAAGACAGACTTACAATGCGAAGATATTTTGCTCCCTGTTCAATCACTTCCTTGTCCTTAGTGAATAACGTCATTAACTGTCCCGGAAAACAAAAGGCTGCCACCATGAAAATTACGCTAATAACTGCTGCCACCTTAGCGGCTATCCCAAATACTGTTTCAATGGAATGATAATCCTTCTTCCCCCAGTACTGTGCCATCAGAACCGATGCTCCTGACGTAAGACCAAAGAGAATCAAAGACATAATAAACTGAATCTGCGCTCCCAAAGAAGCTCCTGACAGCACCTTCTCTCCTACTTTACCTAACATAATTACATCAATGGAAGAAATACCTGTATTAATTAAATTCTGTGCCGCAATAGGCAAAACCAGAATCGCAACCTTTTTATAAAATTGTTTGTCTTCTTTTGTCATTTTAACTGCGCTTCCTCTCCATAAATCATGAAAAAACATCCACAATTTATTCTAATTCATAAGACAGAATCTTACTACACTCCCCTTTCTTTGTCAAAAGGTTAAACGCATATCATTCCAAGGCACACCACCATGTTCAGAAGCTGACTTTCCTTCGTGAACAAATCCTACCTTCTCATAAAATCCAATTAACTCATCCTTACAGGTAAGGACAACCCCCTTTCTCCCCTGCTGCCGACATTCTTCAATAACATGCTTCAACAAGCGGGTTGCCAGACCTTCCCCCTGCCGTTCAGGCAAGGTCTCTACTCCAAAAATCATTTGCCATTCTCCTTTTGGATTATGCATCCCGGCATCCTCATACATGGCATCCTGAAGCTTTGGAATATCTGTGCAAAGTCCATTTACTGCTGAAATTATCCTGTCGTTCTCCGTTAACAGCCAGAAATGTTCTCCAAAAACCTTTAGTCTGCTTTCAAAAGACTCTCTGGTAGCTGCTTCTGCTACCGGAAAGCATTTCTTTTCTAATTCTGTAATTTCTTCCAAATCCTTGAGATTTCCATGTCTGATTTCCATGTTCATTTCTCTTCCCTTCGTAATCTAATCCTTTTTATTTCTAATTACTATTCCATATTTAAAATTGCCATGGCTTCCAGCTCCTGCTCCGTTATAAAAAATGGATAATTTCTTAATTTGGACTTATTTGCCAGAAGTCTTTTTGCATTGGCTTTCATCAACTCTTCCTCCACTTTCACTATACCAAGCAGTTCCTTCATAAACTTCCGAAAAGCTGCTGTATTCTCAAAGTTAAGAATCTCTAATACCTGGTTCACATCTTCTTTTTTCTGATAAACATCCATGTAACCGCTCAGAAACATCCCCACAGCCCTGCCGTGAGGAATCCCTAATTCATATGTAATAGAATAGCTCAATCCATGGGGCAGAGAGGTTCCGGTGTGGGTAATTGCCATTCCAGCCACCATAGAAGCATGCATCATTTTAACATAATCTTCTTCGTCAACCTTGTCCTCCAACAAATTTTCCTTAAACTGCTGCCACATCCCAAGTCCTTCTCTGGCATAAATGCGATTCAATTCATTGGAATTGGTGTTCAGATAACTTTCAATTAAATGAGCCAGGGCATCTACAGCCGTATTCACCAAACCTTCTCTGGACATACTTGTTAGATATTTTGCATCTAATAGTGCCAGAGAAGGAAAAATCCGATGACTAATGCTCTGTTTTGTCCGCTGCTTATGCAAGGTTAAAATTGCATATGGAGTCACCTCAGAACCGGTTCCACAGGTGGTTGGTACGCAGACTATAGGAAGATGCTTTAAAACTTTAGCTTCATAAAGTACTTCTTCTTTCTCTTCTGGATTTGCAATCATTAATGCAATAGCCTTTGCCGCATCTAAAGGGGAGCCTCCACCGATTCCTATAACGAACTCCACCTGTTCCTGTATCCCAACTTCTCTAGCTTCCATTACCGTTTCCACCGATGGATTTTCTTCTATTTCATCAAAAATAATATAAGAAATCTGCAGTTCTTGTAAAACATTTTCCATATCCTGTAAGGACCCATTTTTTCTAGAAGAATGTTTTCCCGTTACAATCATCGCTTTCTTACCAAAAGAAGAAAGCTCTTCTCCATATTTCTTAATACAATCTTTTTCACTGTACACCTTTGTTGGCATGTATAATAGCATAATTTCTCTCCTTCATCCCTTTTATATATTTTCGTTTTACTTTATTCTATAGGATATAATTCCATAGATAATCCCTGTAATTGCAACAACAATAAGCGTAAAAAGCAAGCTTATGTAAATATCTGTATACCATGGTGCCGACTGCACCTGATACACTTCCGGATGTACCTGATAATCCTGACACTTCTGAATAATCTGACCAATGCAGACACCCAGTTCCACACATATTAAATTTTTTAAAAAGTGTTTTAAACGTTCCACTATTCCCCCTCCTTATTATCTTTGCATAAGATATTGACGAAAAATCATTTTGTAAATCTCTGATAGTTGATATTATGGGAAGTTAATCTCATATTATATGCGCAAAGTTTGAGTTAATTATAATATCTCCGCCAAAATATACATCAAGGCGATTCCCCCAACAAAAAATGCTAACCATATCCTGACAAGAATCACCCGATTTTTATACCATGGTATTTTTATCTCATCCTCCAAATCAGAGGTTTCTTCCTCTTTTTGCAAATTTTTCAGAACAATTGCTTTTGCTCGCTCTGCACAGTCTTCCTCTACATAAATGTCTTTTCCAAACACAGAAAATCCACATGTAATCTTCATATACTCACCAGAACCTGAATCCCTCGAATAACACTGGATTCCCTCCTCCTCTAAAATGCTCATCAGCCAATTTGCCTCAATATCATCTTTTGCATTGTACACCATTATCATAAAACCATCCCCCTTCGTAGTTTTCTTATTCTACTGTTCTTTTCAATATCCACGAATCATTTTGCTTAAACTATTTTTTATCATTCTTTAGAAATTATAACATACTTTCACTAGAATCTATACCCATCCTAACTATCAAACAATTGGTTTCTTCACAAAATTGTTGAGTTTATTCCAAATTGGCATTATAATTATATGTAATTATTTATGTCCGTAAACAAATCAATAATAATAAAGCGAGAGGAGGTATGCCTATGCCTCAAAAAATAATTGGAGTTTGTGTTACTTCTTTACATGTCATTTCTGTTCACCAGCTTTTGGCTTCCCTTGGAAATGAAGCTAAAAATCGGGGATACCGTTTACAAATATGGGCACCATTCTCTGATTTATATCATAAAAACCAAAGCGATCAGGCACAAAAGAAGATATTTGATTTGATTCCCTATGATGAACTTGCCGGTCTCATCCTTTTTACCGAGCAGATAAAAGATGATAAAGTAACAAATCAGATTATAGCTCAGGCAAAAAATCATGATGTTCCAGTTGTTTCATTAAAGGAACCCCTAGAAGGCTGTTTTAATATAGCCTATGATTCAGAAAAGTCCTTAGGCTACATTATCAAACATTTAATTCAGATTCATCAGTGTAAAAAAATCAACTTTATGGCCGGATGGCATGATAACCCTGTTTCTATCCGTCGGGTGACTATGTATAAAGAAATATTAACACAGTACAATATTCCTATAGAAGAAGAACGTATTGGATACGGAGATTTTTGGTCAGGTCCTGCTATTGCTGCTACAGAACGTTTCCTAGAATCTTCTCTTCCGCTTCCAGATGCCATCGTTTGCGCCAATGATGCCATGGCAATTGCAGTATGTGAATGCTTAGCGGAACATGGTTTTCGCATTCCGGAAGATATTATTGTAACGGGATTGGGCGGAATTCAAGAAAGGGATTATCATCTCCCCCTGCTTACTACTGCAGTCTATAATCCCCAAAAAAGCAGCAAATATATTCTAGATGCCTTAGAGCTTGCTTTGTCCGGCATGGAACCGCCAAGTACAGAAATACGGATTCCTTGTCAATTACAGTTTTCCGAATCCTGTGGCTGTATGTGTCACAATAATCACGAAAGTAAAGACCGTTTGGTTACCTTATATAAAAAGCGCCGCAAGGAGCATGGTTACCGACACGCCACTCACGAATTTACTTCTATTATTAACTCTAACTGTAATTTGCAAACCCTGACAAAGGTTTTTCCAAATTATATTGCTGACATAGGAATTCATTCTATGAATTTCTTTTTGCAAAGGGATTATGCCGCACTAAACGATTTAGCAATACCTGACATAGAAAATAATGATTTTATTTTAATGAACCAGGTTTTATTTGATGAAAATCAAGTTCCTTTGATGCCAATAACTAATGAAGAGATTTCCAGAGAAAATGAATCACTTTATGGGGAATCCGGACAAATTTTGTCCATCCCATTAAATGTTCAAAATAAATATTTTGGATTTCTTTCTATTAATTATCAGAGCAATGAGATTTTTCATGAATCACTTTATGAGCTGATTATTACATTAAATAATATTTTGGACAATATCCAAAATCGTTTTACCCTACTTTTAGTAAATCAGCAGCTTAATGAGGTTTCGGAACAAACAATTCAGTCTCTTGCAGAAATTGTAGAAGCAAAGTCAGAGTTTACCGGCTTACATGTAAAACGTGTTTCCGAATATACCAGAATCCTTGCTAATGCATTGGACTATTCCTCAGAAGAAGTGGACATTATACGAATTGCGTCCATGATGCATGACATTGGAAAAATAAACATTCCGGCTTCTATTTTAGAAAAACCTGCCCGGCTCACCAAGGAAGAATTTGAAGTGATTAAAACTCATGTGACAGAAGGCGCTAAGCTTCTTCAAAATGCACCGGGAACCATTATGAAAACTGCCTGTCTGATTGCATTAGAACACCATGAAAAATGGGACGGCACCGGATATCTGGGCAAAAAGGGCACTGAAATCGCCTTAGAAAGTCGAATTGTTGCTTTGGCAGATGTATTTGATGCTTTAGTCAGCAAACGTCCATATAAAGAAGCTTTTTCCCTGCAAAAGGCATATGACATTATTACAGAAGAAAGTGGCACTCACTTTGATCCGGAGGTTGTAGATGTATTTCATAAACACTTCAATGAATTTAAAGAGGTATATGCAAAATATCAGGATTCCTAATTCGTTTTATACATCATTTTTAACCATATGCAAAAGAGCAGTAAGTCTACTTTTAACTTACTGCTCTTAATTTATAGATTATAAATCAACATCTATATATTCGTTATAATAACCTTCCCTCAAGAATCCGGTATTTATCCCATTATTTTTCAATACGTGCTACACCTGTCTTAATTGCCGCTTCTGAAACAGCTGCTGCAACAACCTTTGCAACTCTCTTGTCAAATGGATTAGGAATAATATAGTCTGCATTCAATTCATCATCTGATACAAGACTTGCAATGGCATAAGCTGCTGCAACCTTCATTTCATCGTTGATATCAGATGCTCTAACATCGAAAGTACCTCTGAAGATTCCAGGGAATGCAAGTACATTGTTAATCTGGTTAGGGAAATCACTTCTACCGGTTCCAACTACAGCAGCACCTGCTGCCTTAGCAATTTCAGGCATAATTTCCGGTACAGGATTTGCCATAGGGAAAAGAATTGGATTTTCTGCCATAGATTTTACCATATCCTCTGTAACAGTTCCTGGTGCAGATACACCGATAAATACATCTGCTCCCTTAATCACATCTTCCAAAGTTCCTTTTTCCATGTTTCGGTTAGAAATCTTAGCCATTTCCTGCTTCTCTGCATTCAGACCTTCACGGCCTTCATAAATCGCACCGGTACGGTCGCACATAATTACATTTTTCAGTCCCAGACTAATTAATAACTTGATAATTGCAATACCAGCCGCACCAGCACCAGATGTTACTACCTTAATATCAGATAACTGTTTTCCCGTAAGCTTTAATGCATTCAGCATTGCAGCAGCGGTAACAACAGCAGTACCATGCTGGTCATCATGGAAAATAGGAATATCACATTTTTCCTTTAACTGACGCTCAATTTCAAAACATCTTGGAGCAGAAATATCTTCCAAATTCACACCGCCAAAACTTCCAGCCAGAAGTTCCACAGTATGAACGATTTCATCCACACTCTTACTACGCACACATAAAGGAAATGCATCAACGCCACCAAATTCTTTAAAAAGAACACACTTTCCTTCCATAACCGGCATTCCTGCTTCAGGACCAATATCTCCAAGACCCAAAACAGCAGTACCATCTGTTACTACAGCAACCATGTTTCCACGGCGTGTATACTTGTAAGAAAGATCCACATCCTTAGAAATCTCCAAACATGGCTCTGCAACACCTGGAGTATATGCCACTGACAAATCCTCTGGTGTTTCAAGCTTAGCACGGCTTATAACCTCTATTTTTCCATTCCATTCCTCATGCTGCTTTAAAGCAAATTCCTTTTTATCCATCTTATTTTCCTCCTAAATTTACTCTTACAATAACTCTAATTCTTTTGCAAATTCCTTCAATGTATTGACAGAAGCATCCATCTTTGATTTCTCATAATAATCCATTGGAATACGCAGTGTCTGATTGATTCCTTCCCATCCAAGTCTACAAGGTAGAGAAATCGCAACACCTGCCCATGGTCCAAAGCTTTCATCCAGTACATGCGCCACCGGAATAATCGCACGATTATCCTTCATGATAGACTGAACAATGTTGGACACTGCCATGGCAATACCATAAAATGTAGCTCCCTTCAGTCCAATAATTTCTGCTCCACCATTCTGGGTACGCTCTGCAAGCTCTGACTCATTGATTTCTACACCTACCTGCTGTGCAAAATCATTTAAGGGAAAACCACCAATATTAGCAGAACTGTAAATTGGCACCTGGCTGTCACCATGTTCACCAAGTACATAAGCATTAATATCTTCAATATTTACCTGTAGCTTCTTGCTAAGAAGATATCGAAATCTTGCTGTGTCCAATGAAGTTCCACTTCCGATTACGCGCTCTGAAGAAATTCCAGATGCCTTCTGTACAGCCAATGTGGTAATATCTGCAGGATTGGAAACTACCAGAATCAAAGGATTCTTTGCATATTTCATAATACTTTCTGTAATACTCTGAACAATAGAAACATTAACCTGTGCCAGTTCCAAACGCGTCTGTCCAGATTTTCTGGCAACACCGGCTGCAATAATAATCATCTGAGCATCTGCACACTCATCATATCCACCTGATCTTACCCATACGTTCTTAAAGAAGCTGGTGCCATGAGCAATATCAAGGGCTGCCCCCTTTGCACGATTTTCATTGACATCAACCAATACAATATCGTTTGCCAAAGCACGAACCATCAAAGTATAGGCAATAGCCTCTCCAACATTTCCGGCGCCGACTACTACAATTTTATCTTTATGCGTTTTCATAATTTCCCTCCTTTATAACAAAAAATCAAGTCGATTGTATCACTTTTCTTTTTGTTATTCAACCTAAGATTCGGTAAAAAAAGCTGTAAAACCTTGGTTTACAAGGATTACAGCTCTTGTTTAGGAATGTACAACCACTTGATTTCTACCTTGTTCTTTTGCACAATATAAGGCTTTATCAGCACATTCAATCGTTTCATGATAATTACCGCCTTGATATGCAGCAACACCAATAGATGCAGTTATACAACAAATCTTGTTATCACTCTCTTGAATATCTTTTCTTATTTTTTCTGCTATAGTGACACCACTTTCCAGATTACAGTCCACTAAAATGCAAAGAAACTCTTCTCCTCCCCATCGAATCACATAATCAGACGCTCTTACCGACTGACTAATTATCTTTGCAGCACTTATTAATACGATGTCTCCTGACTCATGTCCATATTGATCATTTACCCTTTTGAAAAAATCTAAATCTATAATCAAAAATGTAACAGGAATATCTGATGCTACCAGCAATTCTTCTGTAACATCATCACTTATCTTCTTTAATTTATTTCGGTTATACACTTGAGTTAACTGGTCGCATACCACAAGAGACTCTAGCTGCTTTGATACAAGATAATGGTCAAGATATGACTTTTCCATAGTATAATGCATGACACATACAGCAATAATACATGGTACATTGAACATAAGCATCATTGTCACATCGTCATAATGTATAAACATATTCGCAACCAATATATCCAATGCCAGTGCACAATGTGCAATAAGACAATAGCCAAAAGGCGCACAAAATCCAGTGCACACAAATATCATATTCATGATAATCATGCCTTCCCCGGCATATTGCCTATCCGGCAATAAATACGTCGCCCAATCCGTACACCAAATAACAATATGTACCATCAAATAAGATGCAAAGACCATCATCTTATAACTTTTTCCCTGTTTATATAAATACAAAAACACCATTAAAGGCACTATCGCAATGAAACGTGATAATAATGTTTCATAAGCAAACCGTCCAAAAATCCCACAGTCCGTTGCAAAAAAAGACAGATACGCTACAACAGAAATCACCAAAACGCCCCGATTGAAACCTTTGTAATAATCGTATTTTGCCTGATAAAATTCTTCACGCTGCGCCTTATTTAACTGCGCTGCTTTTTTTATTGTTCTTTCCATACAAATACTCCAATTTCACCGCTCGCTCAATATTTCTATCATAAAAAAATAGAAATTTAGTTACAGTTTTATGTTACCACGTTTTTGTTGGATTTACAATCAAATGACCATTTATGTCTGTCAGCCATAATTCTATACGTTCATACTGTTGCACTGAAATACCAGAACTATTCAATAAAACATATACCATCTATTTCTTCTTCCCAAAATAAGCACCAAATAATAATATAATTATTGCATTAATCTGATCAATAGATAAAATTGAAATCATTATTTTCAACTCAGGCGACCTAAAAAATTCCAATAAAAATCTTATAAATCCATAAGAAAAACAGTACACTTTCAACTTGTTTTTTGTACTACTATGATATAAATATATTGCTAATATGAAATTCAAAATACTGTCTACCAATTGCAAAGGAAACAATAATACACCATTTGGAGCTATACTTACATTTAAATAATAAACCGCTCCAATTCCTTTGTAGCTTATTCCATAACAACATGAAGAAAAAAAGCATCCTATTCTGATAAAAGAATACCATAGAGGAACAACAAATATAACTTCATTTACTAATTTTAAAACAAAATTTTCTGTATTTTTGTCCATTACAATTATTACAATAAAACACATATATATTGCACCAAAAAAGGAAAAGCCATTGGTCAAATCAAAAAAAACATGGCTCTCAACTACTTTTGAGCCATGTGTAAGAAGATACAACAATTTAGCACCGCATATAGAGAAAATAAATATAATACTTAATAT
>CAZEFX010000010.1:18080-40661 GCA_964511525.1 uncultured Jutongia sp. | reverse complement strand
GTACAGCTGATATTGCAGTGATTTCTTTAGGTGGTACTGTAGTTAGTACCTCTATCAAGGTTGCTGGTGATGATTTTGATGAGGCGATTGTTCGTTATATGCGTAAAACACACAATCTTTTGATTGGTGAGCGTACTGCAGAAGATATTAAGGTTAAGATTGGTTCTGCGTATAAGCGTCCGGAGGTAGTATCTATGGATGTTCGTGGACGTAATCTGGTAACAGGTCTTCCTAAGACCATTACTGTTACCTCCGATGAAACATTAGAAGCGTTAAGAGAGATTACTTCCCAGATTGTAGAAGCTGTTCATAGCGTATTGGAGAAGACTCCGCCAGAATTAGCAGCCGATGTAGCTGACAGAGGTATTGTTCTTACTGGTGGCGGAAGCTTATTGTATGGTTTGGAAGAACTGATTGAAGAGAAGACCGGAATCACCACTATGACAGCGGAAGATCCAATGACAGCTGTTGCAATCGGTACTGGTCAGTTTGTAGAATTTTTAAGTGGAAAAAAGGACGATAATTAAGGAAAAATAGAAAGTTGCCGATATTATAGTATAAGGAAGTGTACACTACGAGAAAGGGGATGTAGACTTTGGTAAGAGGTTTATATACTGCCTATACCGGTATGATGAATGAGCAGAAGCGTCTGGATATTATTTCCAACAATTTAGCGAATTCTGCTACCATCGGTTATAAGGAAGAGAATGTTACCAGTCAGGCGTTTCGAGAGATGCTTGCGTATAAGATTAAAGATCGTTCTAATGCGTTTGTAGATACCAATATTGGTTCCATGAGTCTTGGTGTAAAGATTGGTGAGACGTATGTAAACTGGGATCAGGGGTCTTTACGGGAGACTGGAAATACTTATGATTTGGCTCTTCAGGGAAAAGGCTTTTTCACTGTAAAGGTGACAAATGCTGCTGGAGAGGAGAAGATTTATTATACTAGAAATGGAGCATTCCAGTGTACCAAGGATGGTTGTATTGTTGATGTTGATGGAAATCATCTTCAGGGAAGTGGTGGTGATCTTCAGGTTCCTACCGATGCTGCCAGAATTGTGATTGACCAATATGGAGCAGTCTATGCGGATGATGTATATATAGATACCATTAGGATTACTGATTTTGAGGACTATGACTATCTGAAACAATATGGCGACAATTTTTATGAAGCGGTAAATGGTGCTACAGAAAAAGAGGCAGAGTATTCTTTGGAACAAGGATATACAGAGCAGTCCAATGTAAATGTAGTAGACCAGATGGTAGATATGATTACTATTACCAGAGCATATGAGGCCGGACAGAAGATGGTTCAAACACAGGATAACCTGTTGAATCGCTCTGTAAATGAGGTCGGAAAGGTATAGGCGATTAGATTATGATGAGAGCACTTTGGACTGCTGCATCGGGAATGAAAGCCCAGCAGACAAGTCTTGATACGATTTCAAACAACTTATCCAACATTAATACGACGGGATTTAAGAAAGAAACTACTCGTTTTCAATCCCTGTTGTATCAGAATATTCAGAAAAAGACCACAGATTCCCAGGGTGAGCCTAAGCCCATTGGTGCTCAGGTAGGACTTGGTGTAAAGGTAGGTGCTATTGCTACTCAGTTTGGTCAGGGATCTTTTGCTGCTACAGAGGGAGACTTTGATTTTGCAATTGAAGGAGAAGGCTTCTTTATGGTGCAAAAGCCAGATGGCACCATTTGTTATACTAGAAATGGTCATTTCAATATGTCTGTAAATTCATCAGGAGGCTTATCGCTTACTACAGCAGATGGATATTCTGTTTTGGATTCTACAGGAACTCCCATAACCTTTGATGCAGATATAGATACCACAAAGCTAAGATATGATAACTATGGAAATATTAGTTATGTTGGAGCAGATGGCAATGCAATGCCTCTTGGTATTAAGATAGGCGCAGCGCAGTTTAATAATCCATCCGGTTTACATAAGGTTGGTGAAAGCTATTACATTGAAACTGGTGCATCTGGAGCAGCCCGCATTGAGGGCGAGGATGATGCCCTTTCTCTTAGTATCATCAAAAATGGTTACTTAGAATCCTCCAATGTACAGGCTGTAGATGAAATGGTTGATATGATTGTGACACAGCGTGCATACGAAATGAATTCTAAGGCGATTACAGCATCTGACGAAATGCTGCAGCAGGCAAATAACTTACGCGGATAAAAAGGTAAGGTGATAAAATGAGTTCCATATTAGATATTTCTTCTATGTATAATCAATATTCTACAGAGCTTAGCAGTGTTTCTGCAAATAGTGCTTCAAGTGCACTGAAAGGTGTTAATGAGGACTCTACAGACGAAGAGCTGATGGATGCTTGTAAGAGCTTTGAGGCATATTTTGTTCAAAAGATGATTGAAGCTGCTAAGAAAACGGTAGAAAACGAGGATGAGCAGGGAGAGTACATGCAGTACTTTGGAGATACGCTGAATCAGGCATATGCAGAAATGATTGCAGATAGCGGACAGATGGGATTGGCGCAGCAGTTGTATGATTCAGTGAAAACGCAATACAATTTATAAAAAGGGTAATACTAATTTATAAAAATAATCGGGCCACTGCTTTTTTGCAGTGGTCAATTTACGTTTATAATAAAGTGAATATGTAATGTGATATTATAATAACAGGTAAAATAGATAGAAAGGATTTTTCATGAAAGAAGTAGAGGGATATATAGAACGGATTGTTTTTCGGAATGAAGAAAATGGATATACCGTGTTATATCTGACAAATCCTCAGGAGGACGAAGAGATTTGTTGTGTAGGCTGTTTTTCTTATGTGGCAGAGGGACAGTATCTAGTGATACAGGGGAAAGAAATTGTTCATAAAGAATACGGGGAACAGATTCAAATGGAAAGCTATCAGGAGAAGCAGCCGAGTGATTCTATAGCTGTAGAACGGTATCTAGGGTCTGGAGCAATCAAAGGAATCGGACCTGCTTTGGCGGCTAGAATTGTTAGGCGTTTTGGAGATGATACCATGGATATTATGGAAAGAGAGCCAGAGCGTCTTGCAGAAGTAAAGGGAATCAGCATGAAAATGGCAGTCCGTATTGCAGAACAGTTTAATGAAAAACAGGAAATGCGGCAGGCGATGTTGTTTCTTCAGGAATATGGCATTAGTATGAATATGGCAGTGAAAATATATCGTCATTATGGTCAGGAAATGTATGAGGTTATACGAAAAAATCCATATCGCCTGGCAGAGGATATTACAGGAATTGGTTTTAAGATAGCAGATGGGATTGCTAGAAAAGCAGGTTTTTATCAGGATTCAGATTTTCGTATTCAGGCAGGAATTATTTATTGTTTGCAGCAATCAGGAAGTCAGGGGCATTGTTATCTGCCACAGGAGGAGTTGATTTCGCAGACTGCCCAGCTATTATTACTGGAACCGGAACTGATTGAGCGTCAGGTGGATGCTTTAAGTATGAATAAACAGGTTATTTGCAAGGAAATAGGAGAAAAACGTTGTTTGTATGCCAGCACCTTGTATTATATGGAAATGAACTGTGCCAGAATGCTTTTGGATTTGAATTTATCCTTTTCTATAGAGGATGCAGCACTGGAACGCAAAATATCTAAGATGGAAAGAGAGCAGCAAATTCAACTTGATCCATTGCAGCGTCAGGCAGTACATCAGGCAGTACAGAATGGTGTAGTGATTATAATGGGTGGACCAGGTACAGGAAAGACTACTACCATTAATACTATTACCCGGATTTTAGAGGAAGAAGGCTTGGAGATTCTTTTAGCTGCGCCTACAGGAAGGGCGGCTAAAAGAATGTCAGAAACTACAGGCTATGAAGCACAAACCATTCATCGTCTGCTGGAGCTGAATGGAGCAGTGGAGGAAGGAAACCAGACGGGCATGCATTTTGAAAGGAATGAATTGCAGCCATTAGAGGCAGATGTTGTTATTGTGGACGAAATGTCTATGGTAGACATTTATCTGATGAATGCTCTGCTTCGGGCATTGGTTCCCGGCACCAGATTGATTATGGTAGGAGATGTGAATCAGCTTCCTTCCGTAGGACCGGGAAATGTATTGAAGGACATGATTCAAGCGAAATTCTGCAATGTGGTGAAGCTGGATAAGATTTTTCGTCAGGCTGCAGAAAGCGAAATTATTTTAAATGCCCATCGGATTAACAATGGAGAACCTATTAGTTTGAAAAATACCAGTAAAGATTTCTTTCATTTGGAAAGAAATCATAGTCAGGATGTTATTAATGTGGTGATTCAGTTGATTATGCAGAAGCTGCCACCATATGTGGATGCCCAGCCTTATGATATCCAAGTTTTGTCTCCAATGCGAAAAGGGGAGCTAGGGGTGGAAAATCTGAATCTTATTTTGCAGAGATATTTAAACCCTCCTTCTTCTAACAAGCATGAAAAGGAATTTCATGGAATTATGTTTCGGGAACAGGATAAGGTGATGCAGATTAAAAATGATTATCAAATGAAATGGAAAAAGAAGAACCGGTATGATGTGGTATACGAGGAAGGAGAAGGGGTTTTCAATGGGGATTGTGGGATTATCCGTTCCATTTCTGATTTTACTGAAACTGTAACCATTGAATTTGACGAAGGAAGAGTAGCAGAATATGAATTCAGTGATATGGATGAGGTAGAGCTGGCTTATGCCATTACCATTCATAAATCCCAGGGAAGCGAATATCCGGCGGTGATTCTTCCGATTTTATCTGGACCGAAAATGCTATTTAATAGAAATTTGTTATATACCGCTGTAACCAGAGCGAAAAAATGTGTTACTATTGTAGGGAGTGGGAAAATGGTGGGACAAATGATTGAAAATGTTAATGAAAAGAAAAGATATTCTAGTTTATGTCAGAGGATACGGGAAATGGAGGTGGCAGAAGCTGTACCAGCTGAAGGAATGGATTGGTGATTTCCTTTATCCCAGCCGCTGTCCGGTGTGTGATAGGGTCAATGCTGTTGGAGGAACGGGAATTTGTGATGGATGTCGTATTAAAATTCAAAGGGTAAGGGAACCTTTTTGCCAAAAATGTGGAAAACCTCTAGTTGAGGAGAGTGTGGTTTGTGGGGATTGTCAGGGTAAGGAAAGCTCCTATGAATATGGTAGAAGTTTATTTGTCTACAACAGTAGTATGCAGAAGTCCATTGGGAAATTTAAGTACCATGGAAGGCAGGAATATGCAAAATATTATGCAGAACAAATGTATCTGGAGTATGGAGAATGGATGAAAGAAATCTGTGCACAAAGGTTGATTCCGGTGCCCATCCATAAAAATCGTTTCCGAAAGAGAGGGTATAATCAGGCAGAATTAATTGCAAAGGAATTGGCAAGATTGTCGGGAATTCCTGTATGGAAAGATTTTTTGGTTCGTTCCAAGGATACTTTACCTCAAAAGGAGTTATCAAATAAGGAGCGAAGAGAAAATTTATTTCAGGCATTTCAGGTCAAAGAACAAGGCTTAGAGTTGAATCGAATACCGAAATGTGTTATAATTATTGATGATATTTATACAACAGGAAGTACTTTAGAAGAGTGCTCCAAGGTGATAAAAAAAGCGGGAGTACACAACGTGTTTTTTCTGTGCGTAAGTATAGGAAAAGGATGAAAAGGAGTAAGATTATGGATGTTAGAAATTGTAAAAAATGTGGATCATTATTTAATTATTCAGGATACCCAATTTGTCCGAAATGTAATAAGGAAATGGAAGATAAGTTCGTTGATGTAAGAACTTATTTGAGAGAGAATCCAGACAGTAATATTGCTGCTGTTTCAGAAGCGGTTGATGTGCCTGTTCAGCAGATTAAGCGTTGGATTCGGGAAGAACGTCTTACATTTACAAAGGAATCGGGAGTGATTATTAACTGTGAAAATTGTGGTGGTCCGATTCTGACTGGAAGATATTGTAATGCATGTAAGAAAACGATGACCAATAAGTTTGAAGGCTTGTATGTTGAAAGCCCTCAGGAGAAAAAGAAAAAAGCGGATGCCAATGCGAAGATGCGTTTTATTAACAAATAAAAACTAGCAGAAAGCAGGCTCTAAGCTTTTTAAGGAGGTGGGCAGCTTCTTGGTGGAAAGTGTACAGGTGGATGAGGTTTTTGACCGTGTGTGGGTTACTTTTACAAAGGTTTTGACTGGTTTGGAAATAAATAGGACCACAGAAAGTAACTGGAAGGGAAAAAACACACTGATGGAAACCATATATACCAGTGGGAATTTTGACGCATATATTATGTGCGAAATGGATTTGGAATTGTATGAATACATTATTTCTAAAATGTATGGAGGATGTATACCGCCAGAAGAGGAAAGAATACTCTACCTCAATGAATATATTAATATTATTTGTGGAAGAGCAGTTTCTGTTATTAATAATGCAACAGGGTATGCATCCCGGTTATCAGTACCGACCTTTTACCCATGCGGTGAAGATTTTTGCGAGACAGAGTCAAAAGCAGAAAAGAAGACCTTAATATATGAAACGGAAAAAGGTTTTATGCGTATTGTAATTAATTATACATTCCAATGATTATAGGAGGCGTTATATTATGAAAACTATGACAATAATGGTGATTGATGATTCGCCATTTGCATCGAAGCAGATTAAAGACCTGGTAGAGGAAAACGGCTATGAAGTAATTGGTTATGCCAAGAATGGAGAAGAAGGCATCGAATTATATAAGGAATTAAAGCCAGACATTGTGATTCTTGATATTATTATGCCAGGAATTGATGGATTGGAGACGGCAGAAATTATTATGAAGGCAGATCCATCAGCAAAGATTCTTATGCTAAGTTCTTTATGTGATTCTGATACATTAGATGAGGTAAGAAGTATCGGGCTGAAATATTTAATTCCTAAGCCATGGGAGGATGATGTACTGTTGGCAACTCTTGAACTGTTGAAAAAGCAGGATGCCCAGAGAAAAAATTAAGGAATTGCAAAGCAATTCCTTTTCTCGTGAGAGAAAATAAGGATGAAAAAGGCAACGAGGGTTGCCTTTTCTGATGGGAAGAAAAAAGGTTTTTTGATGAGTTTTGTGAAAAATAGACAAAATTATATAGGCGAAATTGTGAAAAATGTGATGGAAGTATGGTTGACGAATAGAGCGAATATAGAATATACTTGCTTTGTCTGCATATTTTGAAATTGTGAAAATGAAAATGAATAGGAGTTTGTGAAATGATTACATCTAAGATAGTGGCTACTGGAGCAGGGCTTCCTGAGCAGGTAATTACCAATGATGATTTAGCAAAAATTATGGATACTAGTGACGAGTGGATTCGCTCCCGTACAGGTATTGGAGAGAGACGTATTTCGCAAGGCGAAAATTTATCGGAGTTGGCGTCAAGAGCTGCCAGACAGATTATAGAAAGAGCAGGAGTAGCTGCTGAAGATATTGAACTGATTGTAATTGGAACCTGTACTGCGGACTATGCAACACCATGTCTGGCTTGTATGGTTCAGAAAGAGATTGGTGCATCTAAGGCTGTAGCATTTGATGTAACTGCTGCATGCTCTGGATTTTTATATGCAACCAGTGTTGCGGATAAATTTATTCGTTGTGGTATTTATAAGAATGCCCTTGTTATTGGAGCAGAACTGATTTCAAAGATTGTTGATTGGTCAGACCGTTCTACCTGTGTTCTTTTCGGTGATGGGGCAGCAGGTGCACTTTTGGAAGCAACAGAAGGTGATGATGGTATTATTGTAGAGGAACTTGGTTCTCAGGGAGACAATTACGAGGTGCTTACTCAGGGATATGTACCAGCTTCCAATGCTTTCAATGATATTGAACCATTGAAGCATGTAGATTATGTGCATATGGATGGAAGAGAAGTATTTAAGTTTGCAACAAAGAAGATTGTGGAAAGTGTAACCCGTGTTATGGAACAGGCAGGAGTAACCACTGATGATGTGAAGTATTTCGTGCCACATCAGGCAAATGCCCGTATCGTTGAAGTGGCTGCAAAGAAATTAGGTGTTCCTTATGAAAAGTTCTATATGAATATTGAACGGTTTGGTAATACATCTGCAGCAAGTATTCCAACTGCGTTAAACGAAATGAATGAACAGGGAATGCTTCAGAAGGGTGACAAGATTATTCTCTGTGGATTTGGTGGAGGTCTTTCTTGGGGAACTATACTGCTTACTTGGTAGTTTTAATTGTGTATTACTGTGTTTCACAGTATATATAAATTTTAATTTTTATTATTTAAAAAACAGGAGGAATTCAAAATGGTATTTGAAAAAATCAAAGAGATTATTGCAGAGCAGACTGGAAAAGACGAGAGTGAAATTACATTAGAAACTAACGTAAAAGAAGATCTTGATGCTGATTCTTTGGATTTATTCCAGATTATCAATGATATCGAGGATGAGTTTGAGGTATCTGTAGAAGATCCTGAAGCTATCGTAACTGTTAAGGATATTGTTGATTTCGTTGAAAGCCATAAGGAATAATTTGACGGATATATATCTGTGAAAATATCTATGATATGAAAAAACACAACCCCGGGTGTCGTGCTATGCAGGACGCTCGTGGTTTCTTGTGTTTAATACTCTATAGGATGGTTTGCCCTATAAGTGTAGAAAAGGAGATAAATGTATGAAAACTGTATTTATGTTTAGTGGACAGGGTGCTCAATATGCGGGCATGGGAAAAGATTTGTATCAGAACTATACTGTGGCAAAGGATATTTTTGACCGGGCGGACCGTGTATTAGGATATTCTATTAAGGATATCTGTTTTAATGATGAAGAGAAGTTAGGGGAAACAGAGTTTGCCCAGCCAGCAATTCTTACCATGAGTGTTGCGGCAATGAAAGTTTTAGAAGAACAGGGTGTTCGTGCTGATATGGTAGCAGGACTGAGCCTTGGTGAATACACTGCCTACGTAGCAAGTGGCGCTATGGAATTTGAAGAGGCAGTTGCATTAGTACAAAAACGTGGAAAATTCATGGCAGAAGCAGTTCCTTCCGGAGAGGGTGCTATGTATGCCATTATTGGATTAGATCAGCAGCTGGTAGAAGAGGCTTGTAAAGAAGCAGTAGACGCAGGCTTAGGTTTGGCAATTCCTGCAAATTATAATGCACCAGGACAGATTGTTATTGCAGGAAAGACAGAAGCGGCAGCAAAAGCAGCAGAGCTGGCAAAAGAAAAGGGTGCAAAGCTGGCAGTGAAATTAAAGGTTAGTGGACCATTTCATACCGAATTATTACAGCCGGCATCTGACAAATTGAAACCAGAATTGGAGAAGATGCATATTTCCGAAATGAATATACCGGTATATACCAATGTGAATGCAGAAGTAGTAGCATCAAAGGATGATATTATTCCGATTCTGACAAAGCAGATTTGTTGTCCGGTACGTTGGGAAGATATTGTTCGCAATATGGCGGCTCAGGGAGCAGACACTTTTATTGAATTAGGACCGGGAAAGGCATTGACTGGTTTTGTAAAGAGAACCTTAAAGGGTGTTAATATTTTAAATGTGGAAGATGTAGCTTCTTTAGATAAGACCATGAAGAAGCTGAATGAAATTGTATAAATTGTTGACAGAAGTAGAGCAGGCGTAAGCTGACACACAGCAGAATGGAGGAAACATGTTAAAAGGAAAGACCGTTATTGTAACAGGAGCAGCAAAAGGAATTGGCAAGGCGATTGCATTAGCCTTTGCAAAAGAAGGATGCAATATTGTGTTAAATTATCGTAGTAATGTAGACGATGCCACAATCGCAGAAATTGAAAGCTATGGAGTGGTTTGTAAGCCGGTAAAAGGTGACGTTAGTGACTTTAGCTTTGCTGCAGATATGATTAAGGAAGTGAAGAAAGAGTTAGGTAGTATCGATGTATTGGTAAACAATGCTGGTATTACCAGAGATATGCTTTTGATGCGTATGTCCGAGGAAGATTTCGATGCAGTTATTAATACGAACTTAAAAGGTACCTTTAACATGGTTCGTCATGCCAGCAATGTTATGTTAAAGCAGCGCAGCGGTGCGATTATTAATATGGCGTCTGTTGTAGGAGTAAATGGTAATGTAGGTCAGGCAAACTATGCAGCATCTAAAGCAGGTGTTATTGGTTTGACAAAATCTGCTGCAAAGGAACTGGCAGCAAGAGGTATTACCTGTAATGCCATTGCACCAGGTTATGTAGAAACAGATATGACAGCTGTTTTAAGTGATGAAGTAAAGAACACAATTTTAAATACAGTACCATTAAAGAGAGCAGGTCAGGTAGAGGATATTGCAAATGCTGCTGTATTTTTAGCAAAAAATACATATATTACCGGTCAGGTATTAAATGTAGATGGCGGTATGGTAATGTAATTTTATGAAATTAAGATATGCAAGTTGACAAAAAGTTTAGAAAATCTAAAGAGAGGTTTTAATATGGCAAGAAGAGTAGTAGTTACAGGAATGGGAGCAGTAACACCATTAGGAAGTACGGTTGATAGCTTTTGGAATGGTCTTCGCAATGGAGTGTGTGGCATTGAGTTGATTCAGAAGTTTGATACTACAGATTTTAAGGTAAAAGTTGCAGGTGAGGTGAAAGACTTCAATGCAGAAGATTATATGACGAAAAAAGACGTTAAGAGAAACGATTTGTATGCAGTATATGCTATGGGTGCTGCTGTTCAGGCTTTTGAAGACAGTGGTCTTGATATGGAAAAGGAAGCTGCCGACAAGGTGGGTGTTATCGTAGGTTCTGGTGTAGGTGGATTAATGACTATGCAGGATCAGGTAACCAAATTGGTAGAAAAAGGCCCTGGCCGTGTATCTCCGATGTTTATTCCAATGACTATTGGAAATATGGCAGCAGGAAATATTGCGATTCGTTTTGGTGCAAAGGGAATTTGTGAAAATATTGTAACTGCATGTGCAACTGGTACCAATTGTATTGGTGATGCATTCCGTAATATTAAAAACGGTGATATTGATGTATGTATTGCCGGTGGTGCAGAGGCTGCTATTTGTGAAATTGGTGTAGCAGGATTTACTAATCTGACAGCCCTTTCCCAGAACCCAGATCCTAAGAAGGCATGTAAGCCTTTTGATAAAGAAAGAGATGGTTTTGTAATGGGAGATGGCGCTGGTATTCTGATTCTGGAAGAATTAGAGCACGCTAAGGCGAGAAATGCAAAAATTTATGCAGAGCTTGTTGGTTATGGTGCTACAGGCGATGCGTATCATATGACCGCACCTTCACCAGATGGAGATGGTGCAGCAAGAGCAATGAAGTTAGCCATGAAAGAAGCAGGTATTACTTCAAAGGAAGTATCTTATATTAATGCACATGGAACCAGCACTCATGCCAATGATAGTGGTGAAACGGCGGCTATTAAGCTGGCAATGGGTGAGGATGCAAAAAATATTCCGGTAAGTTCTACCAAGTCTATGACAGGCCACTTATTGGGAGCAGCAGGCGCAATCGAAGCGATTGCTTGTGTAAAAGCCTTGGAAGAGGATTTCATTCCTCCAACCATTAACTATAACACTCCTGATGAAGAGTGCGATTTGGATTATGTTCCAAATGAAGGTAGAAAAGTTGAGAAGTTAGAATATGCGTTGTCAAATTCTTTAGGATTTGGTGGACACAATGCTGTATTATGTTTCAAGAAATGGTCATAAAATAGACTCATAGAAAGGATGTAAAAATGCAGTACGAAGAGGTAAAAGAATTAATCGCAATCTTTGAAAAGACAGATTTAAATGATATGGAATTAACCATAGACAATGTATCTATCCGTTTAAACCGTGGTAAGGCAATGCCAGCGGCTATGGGAGTATCTCCTGCATATAATATGCCCGCAGTAGGTGTAATGCCACAGGCTTCTGCACCAGCACCGGCACCAGTACAGTCAGGTGTTTCTTCTACAAGCGTTGCAGAGCAGCCAAAGGAAGAAGTGAAGAGTGAAGAAGAGGCTGTTGCTTCACAGACCACAGGGGGAACCATTATTAAGGCGCCAATCGTTGGTACATTCTATGCCAGTGCAGCGCCAGATAAGCCAGCTTATGTAAAGGTTGGAGATGCTATTGCAGAAGGTGACACTCTTTGTATTATTGAAGCAATGAAGTTCATGAACGAAGTACCAAGTGAAGTGAGTGGAACCATTGCAGAGATTTTTGTAAAGGATGGAGAGTTTGTTGAGTTTGGTCAGGAACTGTTCCGTGTTGTATAATTGATAGGGGGTATGAAAAATGACAATGGATATTAAAGAAATTATGGATATTATTCCACATCGCCAGCCATTTTTGCTGGTAGACCGTGTTATTGATATGGTTCCGGGAGAAAGTGTTACCGCAATAAAGAATGTTTCCATGAATGAGCCATTTTTTGCAGGACATTTCCCAGGAGAGCCAGTTATGCCAGGCGTACTGATTGTGGAAGCTATGGCTCAGGCGGGAGCAGTTGCTATTCTTTCTCAGGATGAGTTTAAAGGAAAGACTGCTTATTTTGGCGGAATCAAAAATGCAAAGTTTAAGCAGAAGGTAGTTCCAGGAGATACCTTGCGTTTTGAAGTTTCTATTGTGAAATTAAAGAAAAATGCAGGTGTTGGTGAAGGAACCGCATATGTTGGTGACAAGGTGGCAGCTCAGGCTGAATTCATCTTTATGATTGGCTAGGACACAGGTCATAGATTATGACAGTCCGATTGGAGGGAACATGTTTGATAAAGTTTTGATTGCAAATCGAGGAGAAATCGCAGTTCGTATTATCCGTGCCTGTCGTGAGATGGGAATTAAGACGGTAGCTGTATTTTCTGAACCAGATAGAGAAGCTTTGCATACACAGCTGGCAGATGAGGCAGTTTGTATCGGTGGTGCAAAGGTATCAGAAAGTTACCTGAATATGCAGAATATTATTAGTGCAGCGGTAGAAAAGAAAGCTCAGGCTATACATCCGGGATTCGGTTTTTTATCTGAAAATAGTACATTTGCTTCTATGTGTGAGGTCTGTAATATTCAGTTTATTGGACCATCAGCAAGTGTAATTGATGCTATGGGAAATAAATCTAATGCCAGAGATTTAATGATTCGTGCCGGAGTACCAGTGATTCCGGGAAGTGACGGAGTTGTTGAAAATCTAGAACAAGCATATGAAGTGGCTGACAGATTAGGTTATCCTGTGATGGTAAAGGCATCTGCTGGTGGCGGTGGAAAGGGCATTCGTATCGTACGTCAGAAGGAAGACCTTGCCAATGCATTTGAATCTGCCAGAAGTGAAACCTTGGCAGCCTTCGGCGATGATACCATGTATATGGAAAAAGTTATTGAAAATGCAAGACATGTAGAGGTTCAGGTATTAGGTGATAACTTTGGCAATGTGGTTCATTTAGGAGAACGAGATTGTTCATTGCAGAGAAAGAACCAGAAGGTTTTGGAGGAAGCTCCATCTCCTGCTATTAATGAAGAGGTTCGGGCGGCTATGTGCGAATCTGCCATTAAGGCAGCGAAGGCAGCAAACTATCAGAGTGCAGGAACCATTGAGTTTTTATATGATAAATCTGGAAATTATTACTTTATGGAGATGAATACCAGAGTACAGGTAGAACATCCGATTACAGAAATGATTACAGGTGTAGATATTATTAAAGAGCAGATTCGTATTGCTGCGGGTGAAAAGCTTTCTGTTAGTCAGGAGGATATTCAGATTCAGGGGCATGCTATTGAGTGTCGTATCAATGCAGAGAATCCGGATAAGAATTTCGCTCCATGTCCGGGAGAGATTGATTATCTGCTTTTGCCAAGTGGTGGTTTGGGATTGCGAGTAGATACTGCAGTGTTTGAAGGATATGAAATCCCACCATTCTATGATTCTATGATTGCAAAGGTAATCACCTATGGCAAGGATAGAAAAGAAGCCATGTCAAAAATGAAGAGAGCTCTGTATGAGTTTATTATTTCTGGTATTGATACTAATATCGAATTTCAGAATACAATATTGAACCATCCGGATTATATTAAGGGTGAGTTTGACACTTCATTTTTGGAAGAGCATATTATAAAGAAGTAGAGAAGCAAGGAAACAGTCAGAAGAGAATTGTGGAATGCAAAAAATATGTCCTAGGATAAGGACAGACTGGAAGGAATGGTCTTGTGAATTTATTTAATAAAAAAAATTATTTTTCATTGGAAACTCCAGAAGAAAAAAGAAGAAGTGACAGAAGACGGAAATCGGTGCCGGAGCCATCTATACCAGATGGAATGTGGATTAAGTGTAATACTTGTAAAATGATTATTTATAAAAAAGAGGTAACAGAGTATAAGCTTTGTCCTAGCTGTGGAGCACATTTCCGACTGAGTCCGGCAGAGCGAATTGCTATTACCTGTGATGAGGGAAGCTTTGAAGAGTTTGATGCAAACATGCTTCCGGAGAATCCTATGGGCTATCCAGATTATGAAAAGGTTGTGGAAAAGGCTCAAGCAAAAGCAGGGATTAAGGAAGGTGTTATTACCGGACGTTGCAAAATAGATGGGCAGGATACAGTCATTGCCATTATGGATAGTCATTTTATGATGGGAAGTATGGGTTCTGTTGTTGGAGAAAAGGTAACTCGTGCGGTAGAAGCTGCTACAAAGGAGAAGCTTCCGATTGTAATCTTCACTACCTCTGGTGGAGCAAGAATGCAGGAAGGGATTATTTCTCTGATGCAGATGGCAAAGGTATCTGAAGCTTTAGGGCGTCATGATGAAGCAGGGTTGTTATATGTTACTGTATTGACAGATCCTACCACTGGTGGTGTAACGGCAAGCTATGCTATGCTGGGAGATATTATTTTATCCGAGCCAAAAGCATTGATTGGTTTTGCAGGACAGCGTGTAATTCAGGGAACCATTCATCAGAAACTGCCAGAAGGCTTCCAGAGAGCAGAGTTCCAGTTGGAGCATGGATTTGTAGACCGTATTGTTCATCGGGAAAAGCTTCGTGAGGAGCTTGGCAAGATTTTAAAAATGCATGCAGATGCAGGGAAAGAGAGGTAATGGATATGAGTGAAAGTATGAAGTCAGTAACCATTGCCCGTATGATAGAAAGACCAAATACCAAGCAGTTTATTCAGGAAATTTTCGAGGATTTTATGGAATTTCATGGAGACAGACAGTTTGCTGATGATGGTGCCATTGTGGGTGGAATCGCTACTTTAGATGGAAAGCCGGTAACTGTCATTGGTATTCAGAAGGGCCATACCTTAGAGGAAAATGTGGAATGCAATTTTGGTTCTCCGAATCCAGAGGGATATCGGAAAGCACTTCGTTTAATGAAGCAGGCGGAGAAATTCCACCGTCCGGTCATTACCTTTATTAATACAGCAGGAGCTTTCTGTGGTATTGGAGCAGAGGAACGTGGACAGGGTGAAGCTATTGCAAGAAATTTATTGGAAATGTCCCGTTTAAAAACTCCAATTATTAGTATTTTCATTGGAGAAGGCGGTAGTGGCGGTGCTTTGGCATTAGCGGTAGCAGATACTGTGTGGATGCTGGAGCATGGTGTATATTCTGTATTGTCACCAGAGGGTTTTGCAAGTATTCTTTGGAGAGATCCTTCCCGAGCAGCAGAGGCGGCAGAGCTAATGAAAATGACGGCAAGGGATTTGTTGAAGAATCATGTAGTAGACCGTATGTTTGAGGAGCCAAAGGAAGGCTTAGAAAATAATCTAGAGTATACCACAAGCCAGTTGAAGAAGGCGTTGCAGGAAACGTTACCAGAGCTAGAGTCCCTTTCTACAGAGGAGCTTTTGCAGAAGAGATATGATCGTTTCCGACAGTTTGGAGCATATACGGAATAAGAATAAAATATGAAAGGTCAGGTTTGTCAGCCTGACCTTTTATATTTTATTCTTTTATAAGTTTTTTTTAATTAAACGAATCCCATCATTAGAAATAGTTATCTTTCCATTTTTCATCAGATTTCCGATAGCGCGTTTATAAGCATTCTTGCTCATATGGAATTTCTCCTTAATATCTTCTGGATTGCTCTTGTCATGGTACGGTAAAAATCCACCAGCATCCTGAAGGCAGTCATAGATAAATTCCGCATCTTCATTCATTTGCTCGGGAATCTTTTTCTTCACACTTAAGGTTAGTCTGCCGTCCTCCATCACCTGTGCCACTCTGGCATAAACCGGCTGGTTGATGCGGTACTTTTCAAAGACTTCCTTCTTTGGAATTAAAGCAGAATACATATCATCCACTGCAACAAACACACCAAAGTTTTCGCTGATTTCATATACTCTGCCAAAAACTTCATCGTCCTTCTGGTAAGAAGAGTCATTTCTTAAATGCTCATAAACCTTCATAGATGCACAAAGACGTTCACTTTTATCCAGATAAAGTGTAACTAAAACGGCATCGTCTTTTTTTACTTCGTAAAGCTGCTCTTTAAAAGGAAGAAGTAAGTCCTTTGTTAGTCCCCATTCTAAAAAAGCACCGATACGGGTAAGCTCCTTTACCTTTAATCTGGCAACCTGTCCCAATTCAATATCTGGTTCCAGCATGGTAGCAATAGGACGATCTTCGGAATCTTTATAAACAAACACCGTTAATACATCCTTTAACTGGGTTCCCTTCGGAACCTGAGATTTTGGGAGAAGAATTTTATCGGAATCAGTTCCCCCTACAGTATTCAGATAAACACCAAAATCGGTGGTTTTCACTACAACTAATTCCTGAGTTTTTCCTAATTGAATCGATGGTGTCATATATTCCTCATTTCTGCGCTGGGCGGCGCGGTTAAAATTATATACATTTCTATAGGACATTATACGGGGAATTGGTAAAAAAAACTAGTAGAAATTTTAGTATAGTGCTATTATAGAAAAGTAGTGTTTGCAAAAGCACATTTGCAGATACTGGAAAAGAATAGAAAGAAGGGAAAGAGGTAAATTATGAAAAATGTAATTAGTACAGATAAGGCACCAGCAGCAATTGGACCATATTCTCAGGCAATTGAAGTAAATGGAATGGTATATACTTCCGGAGTGATTCCAATTAATCCGGCAACTGGTGAATTAGTAGGAGGAAGTGCAGCCCAGCAGGCAGAACAGGCATTATCCAATCTGCAGAATTTATTAGAGGCAGCAGATACCTCTATGGCAAAGGTAGTGAAGACAGTAGTATTTATTAAAAATATGGATGACTTTGGAAGCATTAATGAAGTGTATGCAAAATATTTTCCAGCGCCATTTCCAGCACGTTCCTGTGTAGAGGTGGCAAGACTTCCAAAGGATGTAGCCATTGAAATCGAAGCAATTGCTATAAAATAATTCTAAGAAATATACTACAACAGTAGAATAAAGAGGAAAAAATAACACCTCGGAGATAGAATTTTTTGTTCTATTCCGAGGTATTATTTTGCATTTGTTAGATATAAGTATCAAAATTTTGTCCTAAATGTGGCTGAACAGAAGCTTCCATGAGCTTAGTAATTTCACTTGCCTGTCCTTCAAAACTGTCTAAGGAAAGGTCTAAAACAGCTGTGCTGACATTAGTCATAAGCTGTGACTGGGACAGGGCAGTGGAAAGGTTTGCAATAGCCATTACATCCATGGTTATCCCTCCTTTTCGTAGGTATACCTGACATAAAATATGTTAGAAAAGTTCTTAAGAAAATTATAGGTTATTTTATGAAAAATAACAAGTCTGAATAATACTTAAAAGAAATGTGAAAAAAGCAAAAAATCTACAGCTGTAGAAAAGATGGACGGAAAAAATAAGGAAAATGAAAAATTGAAAAATCAAGAAAAATAGCCGTTGACAAAGGGAAAAACGGTTGCTATAATATGTTTCAACTTTAATACATTTGTAATAATTAAAATAGGGATAGAGTAAAGAGGGATACGTAAGAGACAAATGACATTTTATTCAGAAGCTAGTGTGAGAAAACACATTAGGATTTGTGGTTAAACACAAATTTGGAGGTCGAGGGAAAGGAACGATTTTTATGCAAAAAACACATTGGATAAAAGGTGTAGCATGTTTGGGGGCTGCTATGACCTTATCATTGGCATCATGTGTTACATTAGAAGATGCGACAGCATCTGGTTTATGTGGTGAAACAGAGATGGCAGGTATTTCACTGGCATTGGACAAATATTATTCGGCAACCTATGCGGAAGGAACAGAAGTGGTTACTGGGGAGATTGCAGCTGTTTCTCAGTCGGCAACTATGGCGTCGATAGCAACACCGGGGGCAGTAATTACCCAGAGTTCAGTGACTACACAGGCAGCAGTGCCGGTTATGCCGGAAGTGACCATTGCACCAGTTGCTACAGAGGCTCCTGTAGCTTCAGCTACACCAGAGCCAAAGAAGAAAGAGAAAAAAGAGAAGGTGTCCAAACGTTATCGGACATTGGGCATTTCTATTGCAGGTGATTATGTCAATATTCGGAAGGATTCCAATACCAGCAGTAAGATTTTAGGAAAGCTATATAAGGGTTCTTCTGCAAAGATTCTTTCAACTGATGGAAAATGGGTGCGGATTCAGTCTGGAGATGTAACCGGTTATATTAAGAAAGAATTTCTTGCCATTGGAGCAGATGCTCAGTCACTGGCTGATAAGTATGGCATTAAGCATGCGTCATTAAAACCAGGAACCATTACCTTGAAGGTTCGTGCAAAGACCAGCACAAATTCTACTGTTTTAACATTGATTCCAGAAGATGAAAGATATCGTGTGATTAATGAAACAGAGAATTGGGCGAAGATATCCATTGATGATGGAACTGAGGGGTATGTAGCAAAGGACTATGTAAATATTTCGGTTAGCTATAAACATGCTGTTTCTGTAAAAGAAGAAAAAGAAAAGATTGCTAGAAAGGAAGCAGCAGAAAAGGCGCAGAAAGAGAGATTGGCTCAGCTGGCAAGAGAACGTCAGGAAAGAGCAGAGGATCAGAGAAAAGAAGAAGAGCGTCAAAAGGAAGCTGCAAGACAAGCAGAACAACGTAAAAAAGAAGAAAAGAAAGAAGAGAAGAGTAGTCAGCAAAACAATTCTTCTAAGAAAACTACCACAGAAAAGAAGTCTACCGGCAAGAGTGATAATAAGAGTTCACAGCCTACGTATTCAAGTAGTAATACAGGAAGTGAAATTGCTGACTATGCAAAGAAGTTTGTAGGTAATCCATATGTATATGGTGGAAGTAGTTTGACCAATGGAACAGATTGTTCTGGATTCACCATGAGCATTTACGCACAGTTTGGTTATAGCATTCCAAGAACCTCAAGAGCACAGTCAACCTATGGAAAGGCAGTGAGCTTATCTGCCTTGAAGCCAGGAGATTTAGTGTTCTATAAGAGTGGAAGTACAGTTGGTCATGTTGCACTATATATTGGTGGAGGTAAGGTAGTTCATGCAAGTAATCCATCAGACGGTATTAAGATTTCTAATGTAAATTATAGAAGACCATGTAGTGCCCGCCGAATTGTTGGATAATTAAGAAATAATATAAGAAAAGTGTAAGGATAAAAGGAATGAAGCATCTATGATACTTCATTCCTTTTTGCTTTATAGGATTAGGATGTCGAAAGCATCTTTTGACCCCACTAATCTTTATAGGAATAGAGTATTTGGTGATTGTGGCATCAAGAAGAAATATGGTATAATTTCATATATTTACATAACGTGTAATTTTGTGAAAGGAGATACTGATGTTTGAACGGAAGCGAGAGAATGAGATAAAAAAGATATTCAAACCCAAAAAGGTGTCATATCCTGCAGATTATGACGAGTATATTCAGAAAGTATTGGAGCGTATTATGGAAAAAGACAAGGTAGAAAAAACTGACTGACAATTCTCGAAAAAATCCGACAATTATTTTCTTGAAAAAAGCTTTGACTTTTATTGTTTTGTGTAAATTGCACAAAATGATGAAATGAAATTATTAATAAGTTACAGTGATAGGGGAGGATAAGAAGGAAAGTTATCCACAAAACAGGAGAGGAAAAGTGCCAAAAATCAAGTTATACACCGAGTTATCCACATTATCCACAAGAAAAAAGGTGTTTTTTGACGGTTTTGTAAAAAGAAAAAACAGAAAGTTTGTTTTGTTAAAATGGATAAAAATGTAAATTTCGATTGCTTTTTTGGAAAAAGTGCTTGACATGTAAATTGTCTAACAATTAATAGATGGAGTTAAAAAATTGTGCAAATTGTTCATTTTTGCTTGCTAAAAAAGCATGTTAGTAGTATAATATAACCATTAAATAGCAAAGGAGTTGGGAACCATGCAGTACATTATTAGTGGTAAGAACATCGACGTAACAGAGGGGTTGAAGGCTGCCGTTCAGGATAAGATTGGCAAGCTGGAGAGATATTTCACACCAGATACGGAGGTACATGTTACATTAAGTGTGGAAAAAGAGAGACAGAAAATTGAGATTACCATCCCAATGAAAGGAAATATAGTTAGAGCAGAGCAGGTCAGCAATGATATGTATGTTTCCATTGATTTAGTGGAAGAAATTATCGAGCGTCAGCTTCGTAAATATAAAAATAAAATTGTAGATCAGCAGCAGGCTGCAACTAGTTTAAGCAAAGCATTTGTGGAAGAGGAAATCGAAGACGAGGATGAGATTAAGATTATCCGTTCTAAGAGATTTGCAATGAAACCGATGGATCCTGAAGAAGCATGTATTCAGATGGAGCTTTTAGGACATAGCTTCTATGTATTCCGAAATGCAGCTACCGATGAGGTAAACGTAGTTTACAAGAGAAAAGGAAATACATTTGGTTTAATTGAACCAGAATTCTAAAGAGAGATAGTTCTTTTATAGGAAGAGTATGAATAAATTTTAAGCCGGGAGCACCGCAGGTATATACCTGTGGTGCTCGTTTTCGTACTAAAAAAAGCAGTTGATTCAAAGAATGAATAATGCTATACTTTAATCTAGTGCTTTTTTAGGAATTTGATATAGGAGAGAATAATATGAGTATTTTTACAAAGATTTTTGGTACACACAGCCAACACGAATTAAAGAGAATTACACCAATTGTTGATAAAATTGAAGCGTTAGGACCAGAGTACGAAAAGTTAACGGATGAAGAACTGAAAGCAAAGACTCCGGAATTTAAGGAAAGATTAGCAAATGGAGAAACCTTAGATGATATTTTAGTAGAAGCTTTTGCTACGGTAAGAGAAGCAGCCAGCCGTGTGCTGGGAATGCGTCATTATCGTGTTCAGTTAATCGGTGGTATTATTCTGCATCAGGGACGTATTACAGAAATGCGTACTGGTGAAGGTAAAACCTTGGTATCCACACTTCCTGCTTATTTAAATGCGTTAGCAGGAGAAGGCGTACACATTGTTACTGTAAATGATTACCTTGCAAAGCGTGATGCAGAGTGGATGGGAAAGGTTCATGAATTCTTAGGTCTTTCTGTAGGTGTTATCTTAAATTCATTAAATAATGAAGAGCGTAGAGAGGCATATAATTGTGATATTACTTATGCTACAAATAATGAATTAGGTTTTGATTATCTTCGCGATAATATGGTTGTTTATAAGGAAGAACTGGTACAGCGTCCATTACATTATGCTATTATCGATGAGGTGGACTCCGTATTAATTGATGAGGCTCGTACTCCATTGATTATTTCTGGTCAGAGTGGAAAATCCACCAAATTATATGAGGCCTGTGATATTTTTGTGAAACAGCTGAAACGTGGTACTCGTAAAGAATTGTCAAAGATGGATATTCTTATGAGCGAGGATGAAGAAGAAACCGGTGATTATGTAGTAGATGAAAAGGACAAGAATGTAAATCTTACAGAGGAAGGTGTTCGTAAGGCAGAGCGCTTCTTTAGCGTAGATAACCTTGCCGATGCGGATAATATGGAATTACAGCACAATATTAATCTTGCATTGCGAGCTCATTCCTTAATGTTTAAGGATAAAGATTATGTAGTAAATGATGACGAAGTATTAATCGTAGATGAGTTTACCGGTCGTATTATGCCGGGACGTCGTTTTTCTGATGGTCTTCATCAGGCAATTGAGGCGAAGGAGCATGTAAAGGTAAAGAGAGAAAGCAAGACATTAGCTACCATTACATTCCAGAACTTCTTTAATAAGTATGCTAAGAAGTCCGGTATGACAGGTACTGCATTAACAGAGGAAAAGGAATTCCGTGAGATTTACGGAATGGACGTAGTTGAAGTGCCAACGAATCTTCCAATTGCCCGTGTGGATTATGATGATGCGGTATATAAATCCCAGAAGGAAAAATTCAATGCCGTTGTGGCTGATATTGTGGAATCCCATGAAAAAGGACAGCCTGTGTTGGTAGGTACCATTACTATCGAAACCTCTGAGATGTTAAGCCTGATGCTGAAGAAGAAGGGCGTTCCTCATAAGGTATTAAATGCGAAGTTCCATGAATTAGAAGCGGAAATCGTAGCAGATGCTGGTCAGATGGGAGCAGTTACTATTGCAACAAATATGGCTGGTCGTGGTACTGATATTAAGCTGGGAGAAGGTGTAAAGGAGCTTGGCGGTTTGAAGATTATTGGTACAGAGCGTCATGAGTCCCGTCGTATTGATAATCAG
>CAZEFX010000010.1:0-18070 GCA_964511525.1 uncultured Jutongia sp. | reverse complement strand
CAGTTACGTGGTCGTGCAGGTCGTCAGGGAGATCCGGGTGAATCGCGTTTTTATATTTCCTTAGAGGACGATTTAATGCGTCTCTTTGGTTCAGAAAGATTAATGTCTCTCTTTGATGCAATGCCAGAAGGAGAGCAGGTAGAGCATAAGATGCTTTCTAATGCTATTGAAGGAGCACAGAAGAAAATCGAAGGAAATAACTTTGGTATCCGTAAAAATCTTCTGGAGTTTGATCAGGTTAATAATGAGCAGAGAGAAGTTATTTATAAAGAACGCCGCATGGTATTAGATGGAGAAAACATGCGGGATACCATTTATAAGATGATTACAGATGTAGCAGAAAGATGCGTAAATTCTGTAATTGGTGCAGACCAGTCTGCAGAAGATTGGGATATGAAGGAGTTAAATAATATTCTTCTTTCTATTTTCCCAATGAAGAAGATTGTTTTAACAGAAGAGCAGTTAAAGCATTGTAAAAAGGATGAATTGGTTCAGCAGGTGAAGGAAGCTGCCGTAAAGGTTTATGAAGAGAAGGAAGCGGAGTTCCCAGAACCAGATCAGATTCGTGAGATTGAGCGTATCATCCTTTTGAAGGTAATTGACCGCAAGTGGATGGATCATATTGACGATATGGATCAGTTAAGACAGGGTATTGGTCTTCAGGCATATGGTCAGAGAGATCCAGTTGTGGAATATAAGTTTGCTGGTTTTGATATGTTTGATGATATGATTAACTCTATTTCTGAGGAAACCGTAAAGGCTTTGACGCATATTAAAATTGAGCAGAAGGTGGAAAGAGAGCAGGTTGCTAAGGTGACTGGTACCAATAAGGATGACAGCGCTACCAATACACCAAAGAAACGTAGCACAAAGAAAATCCAGCCAAATGAGCCTTGCCCTTGTGGTAGTGGCAGAAAGTATAAACAGTGTTGTGGAAAGAAAATCTAACAAATGCTTTTAGAGCCTTTGGAAGGTCTTTTTTGGGAAAGAAAATTGCTTGAAACGTAGTGGGAAGTCCACGAGATTTGATATATAGAAAGAGGTGAGTGTATTGGTTGAATTTGATGCGATAAAATTATCTTTATCAAATTATGGTCAGCCATTGCTTGAAATGGGGGATTCACTTTGACCTGGAAAATAAAAGAAACCGGGTTGAAGAATTAGACAGAACCATGGAGGAGCCGGGATTTTGGGATAATCCTGAGAAATCCACTGCAGTGATGCAGGAAAGTAAAAAACTAAAAACTGTCATTGAGCGGTATGAAAAGCTGTGTAGTGACAGAGAAGATATGCTGACTCTTATTGAGATTGCAGAGGAAGAAAATGATGGCAGCATGCTGGAAGAGCTGGAAGAGTCTATGAGCAGTTTTGAGGAAGAGTACGAAACCTTGCGCATCGAAACCTTGCTTTCCGGGGAATATGACAAAAATAATGCCATTTTAACCCTGCATGCAGGAGCTGGTGGAACAGAAAGCTGTGATTGGGCAAGTATGCTTTGCCGAATGTATCAGCGTTGGGCTGAAAAAAGAGGCTTTCAGGTAGAGATGCTGGATTTTCTGGATGGAGATGAGGCGGGATATAAGTCGGTTTCCCTGCAGATTAATGGCATGAATGCCTATGGCTATCTGAAGTCAGAGCATGGAGTGCACCGTCTGGTGCGTATTTCTCCATTTAATGCAGCAGGAAAGCGTCAGACCTCCTTTGTATCCTGTGATGTGATGCCGGATATTGAGGAAGAGATTGATATTGAAATTGCAGATGATGATATTCGGATTGACACCTATCGTTCCAGCGGTGCAGGTGGACAGCATATCAATAAAACCTCATCCGCAATCCGTATTACCCATTATCCAACTGGAATTGTGGTACAGTGTCAGAATGAGCGTTCCCAGCATATGAATAAGGATAAAGCTATGCAGATGCTGAAAGCGAAGCTGTATATGCTGAAACAGCAGGAACAGCAGGAAAAGGCAAGTGGTATCCGTGGGGAATCTAAAGAAATTGGCTGGGGAAGCCAGATTCGTTCCTATGTTATGCAGCCGTACACTATGGTAAAGGATAACCGGACAAGTCAGGAAGTATCCAATGTACAAGCTGTTATGGATGGTAATATTGACCCATTTATTAATGCATATCTGGCATGGATTGCCAAGTAATATGCTTTGGGTTAAGATACATAAAGTCTAAGAAGTAATGAGAAAATGCAAAAGACATAGCGTGAACCCGCCGTAAGGCAGAAAGAGAGGAAATAATGATTAAAGTTAGTGTGTTAGGTTATGGTACAGTAGGATCAGGTGTTGTAGAGATTTTAAAGGAAAATAGTGAGCTTATCCAGAAGAGAGTAGGACAGGAAGTTGTTGTGAAGTATGTTCTGGATTTGAGAGATTTCCCAGGAGATCCTGTTGAAGAAATCCTGGTACATGATTTTAATATTATTGCAGAAGATCCTGAGGTTGATGTAGTAGTAGAGACTATGGGTGGAGAACATCCTGCCTACGAGTTTGTAAAGACTTGTCTGGAAAAGGGTAAGAGTGTTTGCACCTCTAATAAAGCATTGGTTGCCGCCTATGGTACAGAGTTAATCAAAATTGCAGAAGAGAAGAATGTAAACTTCTTATTCGAGGCTAGTGTTGGCGGTGGTATTCCAATTATCCGTCCACTCCAGAGTTCTTTGTGCCCTGATGAGATTGAAGAGATTTCCGGTATTTTAAATGGAACAACAAACTACATTCTTAGCAAAATGACGGATGAAGGTCTGGATTTTGATACTGTATTAAAGGATGCTCAGGACAAGGGATATGCAGAGAAGGATCCAACCGCAGATGTGGAAGGTCATGATGCATGCCGTAAGATTGCCATTCTTACCTCTCTTGCATATGGTAAGCAGTTGGATTTTGAAGATATTTATACAGAGGGTATCACAAAGATTACCGATAGAGATATTGCATATGCAAAGAAGCTGGGGGGTAAGGTGAAGATTTTTGGTTCCAGCAAGAAGGTTGGAGACAAGGTAAGTGCCATGGTGGCTCCAGTACTGATTTATCCTAGCAATCCATTATATAGTGTAGATGGTGTTTTCAATGCGATTTTAGTAAAAGGAAATATGGTTGGAGACGTTATGTTCTATGGTCAGGGTGCTGGTAAGCTGGCAACTGCAAGCGCAGTAGTGTCTGACGTTATGGATGCTGCAAAGCATGTTAACGAAAACATTAAGACAATCTGGGCACCAGAGAAATTAAGTCTGGTAGAGGTAGATGATGCTGTAAATATGTTCTTCGTTCGTGTCAGTGGTTCTAAGGCTGATAATGAGGAAAAGGTGAAAGTTGCATTTGGTGAAGTGGAGGCTGTGGATGCAGGTTTTGCAGACGAATATGCATTTATTACTGATGAAATCACAGAAGGTGCATATAAGAAGGCAGCAGAGCAGTTAGGAAACGTAATCAATAAGATTCGTGTTTCTGTGGAAGAGTAAGCAGAATCAACGTAACAAGTTTGTGCCTGTTACATATTTAGATATGCACAAAAAGTAAAAGATCAATGAAAAAATATTGGTCTGACAGAAATGAGGAAAATTATGAAGTATCTTGTAGTTTTAGGAGATGGAATGGCGGATGAGCCAATTGCAGAAATTGGAAATAAGACGCCATTGGAATATGCAAAAACAGAAAATATGGATAAACTGGCAGCGAAGTCTGAAATAGGACTTGCATATACTATTCCAGAGGGAATGAGTCCGGGAAGTGATACTGCGAATCTGGCAGTATTAGGTTATGATCCAAAGATTTATTATACAGGCCGTTCTCCGCTGGAGGCGTTAAGTATTGGTGTACCAATGAAGGATACGGATATTGCCATTCGTTGCAATATTGTTACTGTATCGGATGACGAGTTACCATATGAGGAAAAGACCATTATCGATCATAGCTCCAGCGAGATCTCCACAGAGGACGCAGCGGTGCTGATAGAGGCAATTCAGAAGGAATTAAATGATGAAATTTATCAATTTTATCTTGGAACCAGCTATCGTCATCTGACCATTTGGGATCAGGGAAGTGTAGTAGAGCTGACACCGCCTCATGATGTGTTAGGCCGTGTGATTGGAGAATATCTTCCACAGGATGCAAAGCTTCGGGAAATGATGAAGAAGAGTTATGACATCCTAAATAATCATCCGCTGAATATAGAGCGTCAGAAGAAGGGCTTAAATAAAGCAAATTCTATCTGGTTCTGGGGTGCAGGTACCCGTCCGGCTCTGGATTCCTTTGAAGGAAAATATGGTCAGCGTGGTGCTATGATTTCTGCGGTGGATTTATTAAAGGGAATTGCCGTAGGAGCTCAGATGGACAATATTGATGTGGAAGGTGCAGATGGTACCTTGGAGACCAATTGGGAAGGCAAGGCTCAGGCAGCTGTAAAGGCGTTGTTGCAGGATGGCTATGACTTTGTGTACATCCATATGGAAGCGCCGGATGAAATGGGACATCAGGGAAGTCTGGAAAGAAAGATTAAAGCTATTGAATATCTGGATACCAGAGTATTATCTTATGTAGTGAAAGAAATGGATGCTTCTGGAGAGGACTACCGGTTATTAATGATGCCAGATCATCCAACCCCAATTGCATGTCGTACTCATACATCTAATCCAGTACCATATCTGCTTTATGATAGCCGTGATACAAAGGATGCTTCCTGGTTCTATAACGAAGCAGATGCAGAGCGAAGTGGCAATGTGGTAGAGCAGGGTTACACCCTAATGAGCAAATTATTAGAAAAGTAAAGCCTTTGAGCTTTCAGAGTTGTCGCGGAAAATAGAATGTAAATAATGAGGCGGCTGTAGTATGCCGCCTTTTTCTTTGCTTTAGTAGGAAACTGTTTCATAAAGCAAAATTATATTTGGAAAGGGTTCAAAAACATGAATATCGAAAAACAGATTGCGCAGGAATTAGAGATTAAAGTAAGTCAGGTAGAAGCAGTTATTAAGCTCATTGATGAGGGGAATACTATCCCGTTTATTGCCCGTTATCGTAAGGAAGCCCATGGTTCTCTTAATGATGAACAGCTTCGTAATCTTCATGAAAGATTGGTTTATCTGAGAAATCTGGAGGAGAAAAAGCAGCAGGTTCTCAGCAGTATTGAAGAGCAGGGAAAATTAACAGAGGAATTAAAACAGCAGATTTTAGAAGCACAGACTCAGGTGCTGGTGGATGACTTATATCGTCCATATAGACCAAAGAGAAGAACCAGAGCCACCATTGCCAAGGAGAAAGGTCTGGATGGTCTGGCACAGATTATTCTGGCACAGGAGACAACGAAGGCTTTAGAGGAAGAGGCAGAAGGCTTTGTTTCGGAAGAAAAGGAAGTTGCCAATGTGCAGGAAGCTATTGCCGGAGCAAAGGATATTATTGCAGAAGAGATTTCTGACAATGCAGATTATCGTACCTATATCCGTAATATTACTATGGAAGAAGGTATTATTACCTCTACTGCTAAGGATGAAAAAGAGCAATCCGTATATGAAATGTACTATGAGTTTCAGGAGCAGGTGGCAAAGATTGCAGGTCATAGAGTGCTAGCTTTAAACCGTGGTGAGAAAGAAAAATTCTTAGTGGTAAAGCTGATTGCTCCGGAAGAAAGAATTTTGCAGTATTTAAAGACAAAGGTAATTACAGCAGAGAATGTCAATACAGAAGCGGCATTAATGGAAGCAGCGGAAGACAGCTATAAGCGTCTGATTGCTCCAGCAATTGAAAGAGAAATTAGAAATGATTTAACTGAAAAAGCAGAGGATGGAGCCATTCACGTATTTGGTAAGAATTTAGAGCAGCTTTTGATGCAGCCACCAATCGTAGGAAAAAATGTGCTTGGCTGGGATCCGGCTTTCCGTACCGGTTGTAAGCTGGCAGTAGTAGATGCTACAGGAAAGGTATTGGATACAACAGTGGTTTATCCAACTGCACCACAGAATAAGGTGGAAGAAACAAAGGCAACGGTAAAGAAGCTGATTGATAAATATGATATTTCTCTGATTTCCGTTGGAAATGGAACTGCTTCCAGAGAATCAGAGCAGATTATCGCAGAAATGTTAAAGGAAATTCCGAAACCAGTACAGTATATTATTGTAAATGAGGCAGGTGCATCCGTTTATTCTGCAAGCAAGCTGGCTACAGAAGAGTTCCCTAATTTTGACGTGGGACAGCGTAGTGCCGCATCCATTGCCAGAAGATTGCAGGATCCATTGGCAGAGCTGGTAAAGATTGATCCACAGTCTATCGGTGTTGGACAGTATCAGCATGACATGAACCAGAAAAAGCTTTCCGAAACCTTATCAGGTGTAGTGGAAGATTGTGTAAATAAAGTAGGTGTAGATTTAAATACAGCCTCTGCATCCCTGCTGGAGTATATTTCCGGAATTTCTAAGACTATTGCCAAGAATATTGTAACCTACCGTGAGGAGAATGGTCAGTTTACAAACCGGAAACAGCTGTTGAAGGTTGCAAAATTAGGACCGAAGGCTTTTGAACAGTGTGCCGGATTTATGCGTATTCAGGGAGGAGACAATCCGTTAGATGCTACCAGTGTACATCCAGAGTCCTATGAAGCAGCTAACCAGCTTTTGGAGAAGCTGGATATGACCATGGAGGATGTAAAAAAATTACAGGTAGAATTGGCAAAGGATGCAGGAAAAAAGAAACCGGCACCAAAGAAGGAAAAGAAGAAAGAATTTGTAGTAAAAAATAAAAATTCAGCTTTTGGAGCTGCTTTTGCAAAAGCCTTTGGTGACAGTGGAATTGCAGTTGAGCAGAACCAGTCACAGGAAACAGGAAGAAATGTGAAAGGACTGGCAGCCAGAGTGAAAAATAAAACGGCGATGGCAGAGGAGCTTGGCATTGGTGAGATTACTCTGGAAGATATTCTAAAGGAGTTAGAGAAACCAGCAAGAGATCCTCGTGATGAAATGCCAAAGCCAATTCTCCGTACCGATGTATTGGAAATGAAGGATTTGAAAGAGGGAATGATTCTGAAGGGTTCTGTAAGAAATGTGATTGACTTTGGTGCATTTGTGGATATCGGAGTTCATCAGGATGGACTGGTTCATATTTCCCAGCTTTCAGATAAGAAGTTTGTAAAGCATCCACTGGATGTTGTTAGTGTTGGTGACGTGGTGGATGTTAAGGTTATGAGTGTAGATTTAAAGAAACAGAGAATTCAGCTTACCATGAAGCTATAAAAATTTTGATTTTTCATATTAGTATGTGATATACTATAAAAGAATGACTTGAAAGTTGTATTAATATGGATTAAGATACCAGTTGGAAACAATGAAAGGAGGAGTGCAGCTGTCACAGAATTGACATATCTGCACGATATAATCAATGGGATTATTTGGTAAACGCATTGATGTAAAAAATGCAACCAAAGTCACATACAGTGAAGATGATTTAAGGAAATTAGATGTAAATTATCAGAAAGAATTCACTGTACAAAAGGATTGTTGCATTTACACCCCGTTTCGTAAAGAGATTCCAAGAGCCTGGTTGACTCAAATGCGTGATAAGGCATTTGAGAAGATACTGGATGATCATTTATTTACTTTTAAACATTTACTAGTGGTACCCAATCCCTATGGAGTGTCAGTACAGACTGCTTTACTTTTGTTTAACACAAATGAGGAGTGTAAGGTACGTTATCGTATTTTAGGCAAAGTAGAGGGGACGGATTTTTGTGGTGAGACAGAGATAACAAAGAGACATCGTGTACCGATTATTGGTTTGTATAAAGGATATACCAATAAATTAAAACTGGAACTGGTAAATGCAGACGGAGAGGTGATAAAGCGTCGTGATTTGACGATTTATGCCAGAGATATTCCGTTAAATGTGCAAAACATTGTAACAAAGGTAGAGCACAAGGAGTTATCCCGTTTTCCGTTTGTTATGGTAAATGGAATTCGCTTTAATCCAATTGCATTGGATCAGAATGGTGAAGTTCGCTATTCATTACAATTAAAAACAAATCGGCTGGGAATGATACCACTGCAGAATGGTCACTTTTTATATGCAGACACATCTGCAAGCCGGGCTGGTGATGATGGATTGCCGGCTTCCTGTCAGTATCATGAGATGGATTATATTGGTAGAATTTATCGCACCTATTTGTTAGAATATCCTATAGAAAAGGTAGTAGCTCAGGAAGATGATTCTTTATTTTTACTAACAGCTTCAGAAAAAAAATATCGGGGAGACTGCATTATCGAACTTGATAGAAATACTGGTGAGATAAAGAAGCGTTGCGATTTGTCAAAGCTTCTTGGGGACAAATATAAGGATCGGAAAATGTGGACCCCCATTACTACTATGTCAGCTCAGGATGGCAGATTATTGATTGTATTTAAGAGATTTCATACAGTTATTATGCTAAAATGGGATGACTTGTCAGTGGAATGGGTATTAGCTCCAAAATCTATCTGGAAGGACACTTCTTTAGAGTCTAAACTGTTGATAGGAGCAGATAATCAGGATGTAAAAGACTATATTCCTGAGCATGCGGTATATGAGAAGATGGAAAATGGAAAATCCCAGCTACGAATGTACTGCATCCAGAATAGGGGAACGGTTCCAGCAGAGGGAGCTGAGGCGAGTCTGGATTCCCGTATTGTCTTTTATGAAATAGAGGAAGAGAAGAGAAGCTTTCAAAAAATTCATGGAGTAGATGTGGTGAAGTGTAAAAGATTTGGAAGCAGCTTGTATGACCCAGACAGTAAAAGAGTTTTATCTATGCCGGGTGTGCTGAATGTACAAGGTGTAAACCTGTGTTCCTGCATTGAGGAAATTGACAGCACCACAGAAGAAGTAATTAACCGCCTGCGTTTGTATAAACGATATTGTCAGGCTTGGTTATTTGAACCTGATATTGTATCCTGTTCCAAAGTGCTGGAAAAGGATTTAAATGTAATACATGGACAGTTGGATCCACCGGAGATTTTTGAAGGACAGCTTCCAGAACCAAGTGAGGAAAAGCTGAAAAAGAAGATTTTTGGAAATATCCGGCTTTGTGGCAATTTGTTCTTATTTGCATTTCGTCCAGGCACAGTCCAGAAGGTTTATCTGGTAGGAGAAAATCACTCTTATGTGCAGGATTATTCAGGGTTAAAGCGGAAAAGAAAAAAAATAAGCTTTACAATTGCGCTAAATCAGTTACAATATGATGAGTATCAGGTTTATGTTGAGCATGATGGTGAAATCTATCAGCTTAAGAATGAAATCAGAGTAGAGAGCAAGAAAACAGTAAGTAAAAAGAAAACAATAAATGGAGGAAAACGATGAACCAATTATCACATTTGGAAGAACTGGAGGCAGAGGCGATTTACATCATCCGTGAAGTGGCGGCAGAGTGTGAGAAGCCTGTTATGTTGTATTCAATTGGAAAGGATAGTTCCGTAATGCTTCACTTAGCATTAAAAGCATTTTATCCGGAGAAACCACCTTTCCCATTTCTTCATGTGGATACCACATGGAAATTCCACGAAATGATTGAGTTTCGTGAGAAGATGGCTCAGAAGTATGGCTTGGAGATGTTAGTATACTCCAACGAAGAAGGTATCCGTGATGGTATTAATCCATTTGATCATGGTTCCGCTTATACCGATATTATGAAGACACAGGCACTGAAGCAGGCACTGGACAAGTATCAGTTTACGGCAGCTTTCGGTGGCGGACGTCGTGATGAGGAGAAGTCCAGAGCGAAAGAAAGAATTTTCTCTTTCCGTAACTCTGCCCATGCATGGGATCCTAAGAACCAGCGTCCTGAAATGTGGAAGCTATATAATACAAAGATTTTTAAGGGAGAAGAGGTTCGTGTATTCCCACTTTCTAACTGGACAGAGAAGGATATCTGGCAGTATATTCGTAAAGAGAATATCGAAATTCCATCTCTTTACTATGCAAAAGAGCGTCCAGTGGTAGAGCGTGATGGCAACATTATTATGGTAGATGACGACAGAATGCGTCTGGAGCCAGGCGAGGAACCTGTAATCAAGAAGGTTCGTTTCCGTACATTAGGATGTTATCCGTTAACTGGTGGTGTTGAGTCTGATGCTGATACATTAGATGCAATTATCGAGGAAACATTAAGTGCAGTATCTTCCGAGCGTACCAGTCGTGTTATTGATAACGAGGCAGCAGGCAGCATGGAAAGAAGAAAGAGAGAGGGGTATTTCTAAGATGCAGAGTTTACTGAAATTTATCACATGTGGTAGTGTGGATGACGGAAAATCCACATTGATTGGGCATATGCTTTACGATGCAAAGTTAATCTTTGCAGATCAGGAAAAGGCCCTTGAGTTAGATAGTAAGGTTGGAAGTACAGGTGGTGAGATTGACTATTCCTTACTTTTAGATGGATTAATGGCAGAGCGTGAGCAGGGTATTACCATTGACGTTGCTTATCGCTATTTCACAACAGAGCGCCGTAGCTTTATCGTTGCAGATACTCCTGGACATGAAGAATACACCAGAAACATGGCAGTAGGTGCATCTTTTGCTGATTTAGCAATTATTCTGGTAGATGCTTCTAAGGGTGTATTAGTACAGACAAGACGTCATACCCGTATTTGTGCATTAATGGGTATTCGTCATGTAGTATATGCCATTAATAAAATGGACTTAATTGATTATGATGAGAATGAGTTCAGAAATATTGAAAAGCAGATTAAGAAAATGATTGCAGAGCATGATTTTGAAACAGTTCATACCATTCCTGTATCTGCTACAATTGGTGATAATATTACAAAAGAATCACCAAAGACACCTTGGTATAAGGGGGGAACTCTTCAGAACTACTTAGAGACCATTGATGTTACTGACCACTCTGATGAGAAGGGATTTGTACTTCCTATTCAGCGTGTTAGCCGTCCTGACCGTACCTTCCGTGGTTTTCAGGGACAGATTGAGGTTGGTGAAATCTCCGTAGGTGATGAAATTGTTTCTCTGCCAAGTGGTGAGATTGCAAATGTAAAGAGTATTCTTGTTACTAATCAGGAAGTGCAGACCGCATATAAGGGACAGGCTGTTACTGTTCAGTTAGATAGAGAAATGGACGTATCCCGTGGATGTATGCTTGTTAAGGATATGAACCTTCATGTAGGAAAGATGTTTACTGCAAACCTTCTTTGGATGGATGATTCCAAGCTGGTAGCCGGTAAGAACTATTTCTTGAAGTTAGGTACTAAGTTAGTTCCAGCAGTAGTAATGAACATTAAGTATAAAGTAGATGTAAATGAGGGAACTCATGTACAGACAGACAAGCTTTATAAGAATGAGATTGCTTGTTGTGATATTTCTTGTTCTGATAAGATTGTATTTGATGAGTTTAAGCATCATAAAGAGCTGGGTGGTTTCGTTCTGATTGACCGTGTTACAAACATGACCTCTGCATGTGGTGTTGTAGAGCATCCACTTCGTCGTGAGGACAACTTAACATGGCACAATATGGATATCACCAGAGAGCTTAGAGCACAGCAGAAGGGACAGGAGCCAAAGACAATCTGGATGACTGGTTTATCTGGAGCTGGAAAATCTACTCTGATTAATGAAGTTGAGAAGAGATTATTTGCAGAAGGCAAGCACACCATGATTTTGGATGGTGATAATGTACGTATGGGTCTGAATAAGAATCTGACCTTTAAAGAGCAGGATCGTATTGAAAACATCCGTCGTGTATCTGAGGTTGCTAAGTTAATGAATGATGCAGGTTTAGTTGTGTTAACTTCCTTCATTTCTCCATTTGAAAGTGACCGTCAGAGTGCAAGAGAGGTTATTGGTGCAGACAATTTTGTTGAGATTTATGTAAGCACACCAATTGAAGAGTGTGAGAAGAGAGATGTGAAGGGCTTATACAAGAAGGCACGTAATGGAGAAATTCCAAACTTCTCCGGTATCTCTAGTCCATACGAAACACCTCAGAATCCTGAAATTGTCATCGATACTACTGGAAAGACAGTTGAGGAAGCCGTTGACTATATTATGGGCGAACTGAAAAAATATATGTAATTATATAAAGCTAATGAGAGCAGAAAGGGTCTGGTCGCAATGTCGGCCAGCCCTCTTTGTGGTTATAAACTAATTGTAAATAGCAGATAATTTTAGCTGTAAACAAAAGAAAGGAAGCATGGATTCATGAATTTAGAAAGAGAATTAGCAGTAGCAAAAGAAGCAGCCATTCAGGCAGGAATTGCGATTATGGATGTTTATAATAATGCAGAGGATATGCAGGTGACCTATAAGGATGGAGATATGCCATTAACTGCAGCAGATAAGGCGTCTAATGCTATTATTGTTGAGGCTTTAAGAAAGGAATTTCCAGAATACAGCATTTTATCGGAGGAAGAGAAGGATGATTTATCTCGTCTGGAAAACGATTACTGTTTCGTAGTAGATCCTTTAGATGGAACGAAGGAATTTATTAAGAGAAATGGTCAGTTCACTGTTAATATTGCATTATCCTACCAGCATAAGTCTGTGATGGGGGTTATCTATGTACCTGTAACAGGGGAGTTATATTATGCGGCACAGGGAACAGGAGCCTATCTGGATACAGAGGAAGAAAAGGGAAAGAAGCTGCAGGTTTCTGATTGTACTGATATAAAGGCACTTCGTATGGTAATGAGTAGTTCCCATGGCTGTGAAGAAATGGATCGCTTAATTGAAAAGTATGAAATTAAGAATTTTGTAAAAATGGGAAGTTCTTTGAAGGGCTGTGTTGTGGCAAAGGGTGAAGCAGAGGCATACTACCGTCACAATCCAACCATGGAATGGGATACTGCTGCTATGCAGTGTATCGTAGAAGAGGCAGGTGCTATATTCCGTCAGATGGATGATACTCCAATGCTTTATAACCGGGAAGATAGTTTAAATGCCAAAGGCTTTTACATTATCAATAATATAGCAAATAAGTTAGAGAGTTAATTTTTAAATACAAATGAGGTATTCGTAATGAAATCAGAAAAAAGTCAGAAAAATACAGGAAGTTTAAAAGAAAAGGCAGGAATGCTTCTGGCGCTGTTAAAAATCGGAATCATTGGATTTGGTGGCGGTAGTGCATTGATTCCCGTTATTGAAAAGGAAGTAGTAGAAGAGCGGAAATTAGTAACACCGGAAGAATATAACAAGGATGTAGTTGTAGCCTGTATTACACCGGGTGCACTTCCTATGGAGATTTCTACCGGTCTGGGAAAAAGAGCTTATGGTATCGGTGGTATGATTTTGGCTGCTTTGATGCTGGCATTTCCAGGAGCGTTGATTACAGTGGCTCTTTTAACGATTCTTTCTAAGGTTAGTAATACCGTATTAACACAGATTGAAATTCTTTCTATTGGTATTTCTGCATTTATTATCTGTTTATTGACGGAGTATGCCAGAAAAACCTTGGCAGAGGCAAGAAAAGAAAGTAAGGGAAGATGGAAGCGAGCGGTGGTAATACTCTTTGGTGTATTTATTCTTTCCGGCGGAAAATCAGTGTATAAGCTTTTGGGGATTGATGCAGACCCATTATTTTGTTTATCTACATTGCAGGTTCTGGGAATTGCTTTTTTTGGAATCTTATATACCAGCTGTAAGTTTAATAAAAAGAATTTGCTGGTTTGTGGTAGCTTAATTGCATCATACATATTTACTATTAGCCAGCCTTGGTTTGATTTGAAGGTTTTAGAATGGATTATAAAAGGAATTATGACAGTGCTTTCTATTTATGGCTTATGTCATAGCTTGAAAAAATCAACCGATCATCTTAAGCTTTCTCCTGTTCCAATGATAAAGGAAGTAGTTGCATGGACTTTATTCATGGTAATCTTATCTATTCCGGCAGTAATTATGAATGGAGATACATTACTTTATCTTGGAAAGGGATTATTATCCTCTATTTTATCCTTTGGTGGTGGTGATGCATATCTTACAGTTGCAGATGGTATGTTTGTAGCAGATGGTATGATTCCAAGTGATGATTTTTATGGTCATCTGGTGCCTTTAGTAAATCTGCTGCCAGGTTCTATTTTATGTAAGACGTTATCTGGTGTTGGTTATATCTTAGGATATGAAGCTGGTGGTATTACAGAGGGATGGATGGTAGCACTGGCAGGATTTTCTGCCAGTGTTATGGCATCCGGTGCAGTATTTTGTGTTGTATATTACATTTATGAATGCTTCGAAAATTTAGATGTATTCCGTCTGTTGGGACGTTGGATTCGTCCAATTATCGGTGGTTTGTTATTAAATGTTATGTGTTCTTTGTTTGCCCAGAATATCCGTACCGGACAGGGCATTGGATGCGGAACATTGGCAACCATTGGAATCACTTTGTTGATTTATACAGCGAATTTATTATTGCTGTATGTAAAGAAATGTAAAAATGGTATGCTGATTGTAGCATCCATCATCTTATGTTTAGTAAGTTGTAATCTGGTACTGTTCCTGTAAAAATGGGAACCGCTACTTTTTCTACAAAAGCATTGCATTCGCAATAATATTTTTGTATAATAGTGACATAAGTTTTGCTAAAAAGCGAAATAAATTAGCGGAAATTAACAAAAATATGAGGAGGTTACATAATGGCAAACAGATTTATTTTGAATGAGACATCTTATCATGGGGCAGGTGCAATTGAAAATATTGCAACTGAGGCAAAATCAAGAGGATTTAAAAAGGCATTTGTATGTTCCGATCCAGACTTGATTAAATTTGGGGTAACACAGAAGGTTCTGGATGTATTAGATAAGAACGGACTGGCTTATGAGGTATATTCTAACATTAAGCCAAATCCAACTATCGAAAACGTGCAAACTGGTGTAGAGGCGTTTAAGAAGGCAGAAACCGATTATCTTATTGCAATTGGTGGTGGTTCTTCTATGGATACCGCAAAGGCCATTGGTATTATCATCAATAATCCAGAGCATGAAGATGTGCGTAGTCTGGAAGGAGCAGTAGATACCAAGAATAAATGTGTACCTATTATTGCAGTACCAACTACAGCAGGAACTGCAGCAGAGGTTACCATTAACTATGTTATTACAGATGCAGAGAAGAACCGTAAGATGGTTTGTGTTGACCCTCATGATATTCCAGTGGTAGCAATTATTGATTCCGATATGATGGCTTCTATGCCAAAGGGACTTACAGCAGCTACTGGTATGGATGCATTGACACATGCTATTGAAGGATATATTACAGCAGGAGCATGGGAGCTTTCTGATATGTTCCATTTAAAAGCAATTGAAATTATTGCCCGTTCTCTTCGTGGTGCAGTAGATAACACACCAGAAGGAAGAGAGGGCATGGCTCTTGGTCAGTACGTGGCTGGTATGGGATTCTCCAATGTAGGTCTTGGTATTGTTCATTCCATGGCACATCCTTTAGGTGCACTGTATGATACACCACATGGTGTAGCAAATGCAATCATTCTTCCAACAGTTATGGAGTATAATGCAGAGGCTACCGGCGAGAAGTATCGTGAGATTGCTAGAGCAATGGGTGTAGAAGGTGTTGATGCAATGTCTCAGGATGAGTATAGAAAGGCAGCAGTTGATGCGGTAAAACAGCTTTCTATCGATGTTGGAATTCCACAGGATTTAAAGGAAATCGTAAAGAAAGAAGATCTTCCATTTTTGGCACAGTCTGCATATGATGATGCATGTCGTCCTGGTAATCCAAAGGAAACCAGTGTAGAAGATATTACAAAGCTGTATGAAGCTTTACTGTAAGATTAATTAAAAATAGTTATTATAACTATAGAGAAGGTAAGTCAATTTATTAGAATAATACGTTAAGAAAAAGGGAGTGTCCATTTAATAAGAGGATTTCTTAGTAGAAAACACTTATTACGAGGCACTCCCTTTGTATATTAAAATCATTTTGTATAGTTTGCATGATTTGTAAAGCAAACTATACGAAATTATAGTAGTTTGGATAATTCTTTTTCATTTACAATAATGAGCATTGTAATATTGTCATCCAGTGGCTGATCGGGATCCGGATTTACTATAATTTCATCATTTTTACGAATAGCAATAACATTAATATTATGTTTCTTTCGTAGATTTAGTTCTCGGAGACTAATACCAATCCATTGTGACTTAATTGCTATTTCAACCATGCGAATGCTTTTTGATAATTCGAAGAAATCTAGTACATTGCTTGAAACAAGATGGCGAGCAATGCGAATACCTGATTCATGCTCCGGGATGATTATTTTGTCAGCACCAACTTTTTCTAATATTTTTGTATGTGTTTCATCTGTAGATTTTGCTATAACAAACGGAACACCGGAATCTTTGGCAAAGATAGTAGCAAGAATACTGGCATTAAGATTATGTGTAATAGCCACAACAACTGCATCCATATTTGATATTCCTAGTGTTTTCATTGTTTCTGAATTACAGACATCAGCAGTAACTGCATAGGTGACAATATCAGAAATGTTTTGAACGCGTTCTCTGTTGTTGTCTACTGCCAATACTTCACATCCTGCTTCTGTTAATTCTCTCGCAACACTTTCTCCAAACTTTCCAAGACCTAAAACTGCAATTGATTTTTTCATTTTTAAATTATTCCTTTCTTTGTTATAGAAAACTTATTTTAGAGTTAGTACAAGTATAAGAAAAAATTAGCCTACGGTAATATCTTCTTCAGGATAAGAAATGACAGCGGTATGCTGACGGTTGCCGAAAATAATTGCCATAGAAATGGGACCAATTCTACCCAGATACATCAATAATGAAATGATACATTTTCCGGATGTATGTAACAAAGAGGTATAATCTCTTGTTAATCCAACGGTAGCAATTGCACTTGTGGTTTCAAAAATAGTATCTAACAGAGATCCTCCTTCTATCTGATAGAGAAGAACTGTAAAAGAAAACCATATTATAATGCTTACCATAGTTACAGCTAATGCTTTTTTTATAGTATGATGTGGTATTCTTTTATGAAATACAACCACATGATTCTCCCCCTTTATGGTTGACCATGCACTTAGAAACAGTAGAGCAATTGTAGTAGTTTTTATACCTCCCGCTGTACCAATGGAAGAGCCACCGATAAACATTAAAATGATGCAGAATAAAGTAGTAATCGGATTAAGACTTTTTTGAGAAAAGGTAAAAAAACCAGCTGTTCTTGTTGTAATTGATTGAAAAAGACTGGCTTGCATTTTTTGAAATAAAGTCAAATTTCCTATTGTTTCAGGGTTATGATATTCAAACATAAAAATAAAGAATGCTCCCCCAATAATCAAAATGCAAGTAGTAATTAAAACCAGCTTCGTATGTAGGCGTAAATGAGAGAAACCATGTTCTTTTGGAATTTTGTTCTCTTTTATATTTTTAATTAAATCAGAAATATCCATCCATACAATAAAGCCAATACCACCCATGATAATTAAAAACATGGTAGTGAAATTGATAATAGGATTGGTAATGTAATCTGCCAGTGAAACAGCACCAATTATATCAATACCAGCATTGCAAAACGCAGAAACGGCATTGAATAAAGAAATCCATAATCCCCTGATGAAACCATATTCAGGAATAAAAACAAAGGAATATAAAATACAGCCGATTCCTTCAATAAAAAAAGTTCCTTTCAAAACTTTTTTTAAAAATTTCACTAATCCGCTTAATGTATTAAGATTGAGTGCATCTTCTAAAAGCAAACGATCTTTTAATGTAATTCGTCTTCCGATTACCATCATAATAGAAGTTGTAAAGGAGACAATGCCTAAACCACCTATTTGAATTAAAAAAAGAATAACAATTTGACCAAATAGACTCCAGTAAGTAGATGTTTGTACTACAACTAAACCAGTAACACATACAGATGTAGTTGCTGTAAATAAAGCATCAACAATAGGCGTAAATGTTTGCTGGGCAGATGAAATTGGTAAACAAAGAAGTAATGTACCAATGGCAATAGCACAAAAGAATCCTAACGCAATAATTTGTGTTGTTGATAAGTTTCTTTTCTGAGCATTCATAATGGTTATCGAATCCTTTCAATAAAATAAGACGGCTTTAGCATAGCACTTT
>CAZEFX010000009.1:0-43342 GCA_964511525.1 uncultured Jutongia sp. | reverse complement strand
ATTATACGATGTATAATATTATTACAAGGAGGATATATATATGGTATTTAATACAGGCGCAGCACTTCTTGATGCAATTGTGCTTGCCATTGTAGATGGTACTCCTGAGGGTACTTATGGTTATAAGATTACTCAGGATGTCCGCAAAGCCATTGAAATTTCCGAGTCAACACTCTATCCCGTTCTAAGACGGCTTCAGAAGGATGACTGTTTGGAAGTATATGATTTAGAATGTGGCGGGCGTAACCGACGATATTATCGCATTACAGAGCAAGGATGCAGACAATTAATGCTGTATCAGCAGGAATGGGGAAGTTATATCAAAAAAATCAATGAAATTCTCTTAAAAGAGAACTCTGTAAAATAAATAAATGAAAAGGATGAAAATAATGACAAAATATGAATTTTTAGGTGATTTAAGTCGTCTCTTATCTAATTTACCAGAGGATGAGCGAAAACAAGCAATGAAATACTATGAAGATTATTTTGCGGATGCCGGTGAAGCAAGAGAGCAGGATGTTCTACAAGAGTTAGGTACTCCTAAAGAAGTAGCTAAACTAATTTTGGAGGAGTCTTCTGATAATATCCAATACGGAAATGATGCTTTCACTCATGCAGAAAATGTTGTGAAGCCATATAGTACCACTAATGATTCCCACAAAGAAAACAAAGGGAATTGGCAAAGCAGTTATAGTACACAAAATAATTATGATGGGCAAAGCTCTTCTAATGCAGAAAATAATAATACTTGGCAAAATACGTCCCAAGCGCAGGCTGGTAGCACAGATAATACACAGCAAGCAAAGAAAAATCCAGAACGAGACACTACAAAAACAGTACTTTTAATTGTAATTATTATAGTAACAAGTCCTATCTGGCTCAGTATTGTTACTGGTATCTTTAGCTTTCTTATCGGAATCGCCAGTGCTATTCTCGGTGTCTTTTCTGCCCTGATTTTAGGAGGTGGTGGTGTTGCTTTAGGTGGTGTTGCCTCCGCAGTAGGAGGAATCATTGCTATGATTACGGGAGAAGTAGCTGCAGGAACCTTAACTACTGGAATTGGCTGTATTTTATTCTCTGTAGGAGGACTCCTTTGCTATTTAGGAATTATGTTATGTATTAAATTTTTCCCTGTGGCTTATCAAGGTATAGTAAAAGGATTTCGCTGGTGCTCAGCTCGATTAAGTGAAATCTTTCACTAAAATGTTACCATTTCTTTTACGCAAAGATACATGCAATAGATTGGAAAGGAGATTTTCTGCAATATGCAGGAAAATACGAATATGAAAAAGAATAATTATTTTTTATCAACTCTTCTGGTTGTTTTTCTTGTTGGAATCCTTCTTACAGTGGTGGGAATTTGCTCTGGTGGACGTCTATTTTCCTATGAAATAACAACCGAAGATGAAAAGAATACCAAAACCACCAGCGGAGCAACTACCCTCTCTAATGCAGATGCTAGTACCATTACCGGCTTGGATTTTAATTTCAAAGCACACTCTGCAAAGATTGTTATGGGGAATCAGTTTGAGATCAGTGGAAAAGGAAATTACGAATCCTATGTAAAAGATGGAATTTGGTATATTGAAACAAAATATCCAAGAGCTTACGTCCGCTTTTTAAGCCGTAAGATTGAAATTCCAGCATTTTGGAATGGCTGGGATGAGGATGAAGGGGAATTTACCATTACACTTCCTGCTGATACTCATTTTACTACCGCTGATATTAAATTAGCTGCTGGAAATTTACACGGTGATGCCTTATCCTCCGATAAGATTAATTTCAAGGTAGGCGCTGGTGAATTGAAGTTTAAAGAGATTTCTGCCAAAGAATTAACCACCAAGGTAGGTGCGGGCGAAGCTTCATTTAATGAGTTTTCTATCAAAGAATCCTGCGATATTAAGGTAGGTGCAGGTGAAATTTATTTTGGTTCCGAAGATAATATCCTCTCTGAGAATGTTATTGCTAATCTAAATGGAGAATGTGCTGCTGGTGAGATTTATATTGCAGGAAAATTAACAGGCGATGCAGATTTAGATTGTTCTACAGGCGAAATTGATTTGCTTCTGGATGGCAATCGAAATGACTATAGCATCAACACATCTGGTGCATTGGCAGAAATTAATATTGATGATTCCGCAGAAAACAAGAATGAGAATTCTTCTTTAGATAATAATACAGAAAACAAAGAGCAGTTTGCTAATATCTCATTAGACTGCTCCTTAGGTGAAATCAATGTAGAATTTGAAGAGTAGCTTCGGCTACTCTTCTTTCCATTGCAGGCGATGAAGTTCTCCTTCCATCTGCATCTGGAAGAAATCATGCTGGCGCAAGGCTTCATATAATACAATAGCAACAGAATTGGATAAATTCAAAGAACGGATATTTTCATTCATAGGAATACGGATGGCATGTTCCTCATGCTCTACCAATATTTCCTCTGGAATTCCCGCACTTTCCTTTCCAAACATAATATAAGCATCTTCTTCATAGGACACTTCTGCGTAGGTGTGCTTTGCCTTTGTAGTAGCCATATACATTTTCTCACGAGCCGCTGGATTCTTCTCTAGAAAATCCTCATAGCAGTCATATACCGTTACATCTAACTGATCCCAATAATCCAATCCCGCTCTCTTTACCATTTTATCATTGATGCGAAAGCCCATGGGCTCGATTAAATGAAGACGGGTACCAGTAGCACAACAGGTACGGCCAATGTTTCCAGTATTGGCTGGCATCTCCGGCTCTAATAATACAATATTTAACATGATTGTCCCTTTCAATATCACTCAACTTCTTCTATAAGCTATAAAAATCACTCTAAGCTTCGTATTAACTCCGAATTCGTTCAATGAATCGCTGCATTCTTTCTAATGCCACCTTTAAATCATCGATAGAATACGCATAAGAAATTCGCAGAAATCCTTCTCCACAGGCGCCAAAGGCAGTTCCCGGAACGACAGCCACCTTTTCCTCCTGAAGAAGGCGGTTTGCAAACTCGTCAGAAGTCATACCAAACTGTTTGATACAAGGAAAAACATAGAATGCTCCGAAAGGTTCAAAACACTGCAATCCCATCTCCCGAAATGCCTTCATTAAATAGTTTCTTCTCTGATTATAAGCAGTACGCATCTTCGCCACATCTTCATCCCCATTTCGCAGCGCTTCTACCGCTGCATACTGGCTGGTAGTTGGGGCACACATAATGGCAAACTGATGAATCTTTAGCATCTGGTCAATAATTATCTTTGGTCCACAAGCATATCCCAGTCTCCATCCAGTCATGGCATAGGACTTGGAAAATCCATTAATCACAATGGTGCGTTCCTTCATTCCCGGGAAAGAAGCGATAGATACATGATTACTTCCATAGGTCAATTCTGAATAAATCTCATCAGAAATCACATATAAATCATGCTCTTTTACTACATCTACAATTTCCTTTAAATCCTCTTCTGTCATAATAGCGCCAGTTGGATTATTTGGAAAAGGCATTATCAAAATCTTGGTTTTATCTGTAATAGCATCTAATATCTGCTGCTTCGTCAGCTTAAATTCATCCTCTTCCTTTAATTCGATAATCCTTGGAACACCATCTGCCAAAGTAATACATGGCTCATAGGATACATAACTTGGCTGTGGAAGCAACACCTCATCCCCTGGATCAAGCATAGCACGTAAAGCTCCATCAATGGCTTCACTGCCACCTACCGTAATCATAATCTCACCCTTGGCATCATAGGTCATTTTAAAACGACGCTGCAAATATTTGGCAACCTCTTCTTTTAATTCCTTTAAACCGGCATTGGAAGTGTAAAAGGTTCTTCCCTGCTCCAAAGAATAGATTCCTTCCTCCCGGATATGCCATGGTGTGTCAAAATCAGGCTCTCCAACACCAAGAGAAATCGCATCCTTCATCTCACTTACGATATCAAAGAATTTACGAATACCGGATGGCTGAATATTTTGTATTTTTTGGGATAACGGATCTCTCATGGTGTAATTAACATCCTTTCTTCTTTCTGTCGCTCTCCTGCCATAGTCAAACCATGCTCTTTATATTTCTTCAAAACGAAATGGGTGGCAGTGCTGTTTACATATTCCAAGGTAGACAGCTTTTCAAAAACAAAACGGGAAACCTCTTTCATACTTTTTCCCTGAATGATAACAGTTAAATCAAAGCCACCAGACATAAGATATACACTTTCTACTTCTTCAAATTTGTAGATTCTCTCTGCTACCTTATTAAATCCCATATCCCGCTGAGGAGTTACTTTTACTTCAATTAAGGCAGTTACTTTTTCATGGTCTGTCTGATCCCAATTAATTAATGTTGGATATCCACAAATCACCTTCTCTTCTTCCATTGCCTTGATTTCATTTTCAATAACATCCTTGGTAGTTCCCAGCATGGCAGCTAAGTCTTCCGCAGAAATCCTACTATTTTTACTAATCAAATCTAATATTTGCTTTCTCATAAGAAACTCCTTTCTTTCCCTCTCCATTATTTATATATTTTATAGAGCTGATCACTTCCAGCGGGCTCTAAGAATCTCTGCTCGTCACCATTAACAATAATCCGGTCATTTCCATCCGTAGCTCTTCCAATCACTGCAGCTTCAATTCCCTGCTTTTTAAGCTCCTCTACCAGAAGATTTCCCTGAGAAGTTCCAATCAGCATACAGCCACTGGAAATTAACATATATGGATTAATGTCAAATAATTCACAAATCTCTATAGTCTCCTGACGAATTGGAATCTTTTTTAAATCTGCTACTATTCCTACCCCAGACGCTTCTCCCATTTCCCAGAGAGCGCCAAAGATACCACCTTCTGTCACATCGTGCATAGAGGAAACCCCTATCCTCATTGCAATCTCTGCCTCTGGTACAACAGAAATCTGCTCTTTCATGACTTTTGCAGCTTCAATCAGCTGGGTAGGAAGTCTCTTTTCCAATTCCTCCTGCTTTTCCGCTGCAATGATTGAGGTTCCTTCCAAGCCTGCCCACTTTGTCATAACCAGATCGTCCCCTGGCTGCAACCCACCGGATGAAACTAACTGATTCTTTTTCACCTTTCCTACACCAGTTACTGTTATCAATGGACGGTTTACCACATCTGAAACCTCTGTGTGACCGCCCATAATCTCTATATTTAAAGCTTTGCAGGTAATTACAATTTCTTCCATTAAATCCCGCAGCTTTTTTTCTCTGGTTCTTGGGGGAAGGATAATACAGGTAAGAATACCTACTGGCTGCGCCCCACTAGATGCTAAGTCGTTGGCTGTAATATGTACTGCCAGTGCTCCCATTCCTTTTGACGCCCCTGTAATTGGGTCTGTGGAGAATACAAGAATCTCATCCTCCTTAGTTTCTATGGCCGCACAGTCTTCTCCTATCCCTGGATGCATGATTACCTCGGGACGATAATGCTTAATCTGTTTAAATACTGCCCTTTTCAGCACATTTTCTGGTACCTTGCCAATTTCCATAATTGCCTCTTTTCTGCGCTGTTACGCTTTCCTATTGTACTATCTCGGTCTCTGTAGGAACATTTTCTGTTACTTCTGGCTGCTCTGTGACCTGTGGCTCAACTGTTTCCTTTGGCTTTGGAGTAGCTTTCGGTGCTTTTGTTGCCTTTGATTTATCGTTATCCTTGTTTTTATCTCCTGGTTTAGGAGATGGCGACGCTTTCTGCTTACCAACTGTTACATACTGTGGAGAAGCACTATAGGAACTGCTATTAATCTGAACTTTTTCAGTCTGGACTCCGTCTACCTTTACAATTTTCCATAATTTTGCACGATAACCCACATGAGCAGACTGAGTCACCTCTCTATAGTCCTCAGGAAGAGAGGGATCCTCTGTAACCACTTCCTTCCCTGGCTCAATAGTAGCTGTAGTTTCTGCCACAAAGGAAATTGTTCTGTTTGCAGGTCTTTGATCATATCCGTATACCTTAAAGGATAATACTCCATTATAAGCACTACCCATAAGATAAATTGGATATTCCGAATTATTCTTAAACTTAAAATCCTTGTAGTCTCCTGCAATAGCAGCATCTCTAGAAACATCAACATAAGATACCACCATAGAATGTGGTGAACGCTCTACAATTTCTAATTCAGCATTAATAACAGCATTGTACAAAGTAGTTGAAACCTGACAAACACCACCTCCAATTCCATCAATTACTTTTCCGCTGGAATATTCTGGTGCTGTCTTATAACCATTCTCTATGGTTCTGTCTTTGATTACTTTTACAGTAGAAAATGTCTCTCCCGGATAAAGAATCGTTCCATTAATACGTCCTGTGGCAGTAGCAACATTAGTAGACCGTTCCGTCTGATAAGCATTATAGGTAGTAGAATAACTTCCTAATAAGTTTGTGCACTTTGACACCTCTTCCTGAAGATATTCCGGCTCTACTGTTTCCACTACAGCAGTAACTTCTACCTGATCCGCTTCCTCTTCTGAAAGAACTGCTTCCTTTAATAGCTCTACTGTTTCTTCTATCTGTAACTCATGACCAATTCTTGATTCTGTTGCAATTAGTTTTCCATTTTCATATTTTAATTTCGAGTTTTTTGATTTTACATCATACACTGCACACTGCTCTTCGACAAAAGCCCGTAATGTATCGTCATTTAAATCAGAATTTAACTCAATTGACATTTTCCCATCTTCAGCCTTTTGAATTTCCTGATAACGTTCCCAAAGATTTCCTTCTTTTCCTATTGCTAAAGCCTCTTCTGCATAGGCCTCTTTTTCATAAGTAAGTCCCAATTCCTGACAAGTGGTAGTAATCTCATGTTCTCCCACCTGAACCACAATCTTTCTCTCCTCGTGAGAGGCTACCAAAGCATCAATCTGTTTCTGAGCTTCTTCCTTTGTCATCCCACTAACATCTACAGAACCCACTTTGATTCCATCACATATAAGATTTTCATTGCCAAAATGATTTCTTGCAATCACTGTAACTACACCAGCTACCCCAATCACTACTACACAGCCAACTACAAATACTCCTGTTAAAATCTTATTTTTCTTCATATACTCGCTTCCTTACTCTTCTCTATCTGTTGTTAATCTAATGTCACAAGGTTAATTTTAGCACACCCACCACAATTCGCAAGTCAAAGATTTCTGCCTGATTTGACAATTTTTCGTATATTCTGTATAGTCAAACCAGTATTATGCTTTTTTACAGGGACAAAAAATCGCTTGCTACTCTTTGGTCAAAGCAAAAAAACAGCAGATGCCAGTACATCTGCTGCAAATAATTACCATCTTTTTTCGTATTATTGTAGCTAAACCAGATATCCAAATACCATTGGTACAATCATAGCAATAACTAAAACAATACAAATCACCAGTGCAATTCTCTGTTGCGTTTTCTTGTTAAAAAAGTTCATACAATACCTCCATTCTTGTATATAAATATTAATGGTTAAATCGAAATATAATACATTATATCATCACAAAAAGATAAACTATAGAAAGGATGATACCCATGCCTGTTTTTTTCATATGTTTCATTTTATTCGTTCTGTGGATTCACGTCAAGTACAAACAAGACAACAAAGGAAAATCCACCTGGGATGAAGAATTTTGGGAAAGAGAAAAAGAAGCCAATTTTGCCAGAAAAAAAAGTATTGAAGACCTGGATTATATCGTTATTCCTGAAGAAGATTTGCCTTTTCGGGATAATGCAGTAGGAGAAGAGAAGCATTTGCAGGACAATGTCCGCAAGCTGCTTTCTAAGAAAATATTAAACCTTTCTGGTCAGACAAATACAGACCTAAAACTTGCCTATGGCACAGCAAATTTCAATGAACTTTCCGAATACGATCAAAACTTTAATGATTTATTACGTTGTCTGAATCTTTGGGGAACCTATCTACACAAAAATGTTCCTGAAGCCAGTTGCCGTGCATTACAAATTTTAGAATATGCAATCTCCTTAGGCAGTGATATTACAGATACTTACCGCTGTGTTGCAGAAATCTATTTGGAGGACAATAACTTTCAAAAAATTGATCAGTTAATTGAACAGGTAGAAGAAACAGATTTCTTTATGAAAGATTCTATCATCCGTCAGTTAAAGGATGTGATTCGTAGCTATAGCTAAAAGCTATATTATTCTTCATTTGCTTTATGAGCAATTTCTTATTCCACAAAAAAGGAGATAGCTGTTATTTCCCTAACTGCTATCTCCTTTTTGTTTACTTAGAAGAAGGACAGTGTTCCCGAAGGAAACATGCTTCACACTGAGGATTTCTTGCGGTACAGATGGTTCTTCCCAGAGTAATAATATGAATATTAAATAAAATCCAATGGTCCTTTGGAAGAACCCGCATTAGTTCAAATTCAATCTTCTCTGGATCTTCTTCTTTTGTGAAATTCAATTTTCTGGAAATTCGCTTCACATGGGTATCCACCACAATGCTAGGTTCGTGATAAATATTGCCTCGTATGACATTGGCAGTTTTTCGTCCTACACCAGCCAGGGAGGTTAAAGCTTCCATATCCTTTGGAACTTCTCCGCCATACGTATCTAATAATCTACGGGTGCAAGCAATAATATTTTTTGCCTTGTTCTTATAAAAGCCTGTAGATTTAATGTCCTGCTCCAGTTCTGTCAAATCCGCATTGGCAAAATCCTCCAAGGTAGAGTATTTCTGAAACAAATCCTTTGTCACAATATTCACTCTGGCATCTGTACATTGGGCACTTAATATCGTAGCAATCAACAGCTGCCACGGTGTCTCATAATTCAAATAACACCGGTACTCTGTGGTATATTCCCTATCCAGACATTCTAACACCGCAGCAACCCGCTGCTTTTCCTTCTGGGTCATTCGCTTTGCCATGAAATCACTGTCCTTTCTGTTATTTTCACTGGGAGAAATCTGCTCCCGCATTGGTTAGCTCACAGATTCTTGCCTGATGATTTAATGGGTTCCTTTTCTGATAATCAAACAACAGGATGCATTGTTCTTCCTGAAACACCCCTGTTTTTATATACTTTGGTACAGAAAATGTAAAATGCTCCAAATGGGTCATTCTTGCTAGCTGCTTCCAATCATAGCCTTCATAATCTGGCAGATATATCTTACAATTCTCTTCCTTTTGATAAAATTCCCGATTCCAATCCTTCTGCCTCCGTTCCGGCTCTTTAGAAAGAAATGCAGGTCTAGCCTTTAAATTTTCTCTGGCATACAAATCATACAGCATCAATTGCTGCAGCTTATCCTGCTGGCAATGGGTTTTCTCTCTGGAAAATTCCAACAAAATCTCATAATTTTGCAACCGGGACTGATGAAAGCCTTGATAACCTCTTTCCTGATAAAACTGACCCAAGCTTTGAAAAAAGGTAAATGCATCTGGAAACTGACTCATTATATAGGGAAGACTGGCTTCAAACTGCATGGTATTATAATAACGCTCCACCATATCCTCCACCTGTTTTAATTTTAAAACATCCTCATAGGAAAGCCAATTGGTAAATAATACCTCATAGGGTGGAATCTCCTGATATACAATACCATATTCTTCTCTTTGCCAATATAGTGGCGAGCCCTTTAAAACCTTCAGAAAGCCTAATTGCAATTGATCCGGTTTCATAGCGTATACTTCATTAAAGGATTTTTGAAAGGACTCATAATCCTCATAAGGAAGTCCTGCAATCAAATCCAGATGCTGATGAATATTCCCAGTGGCATGAACCTTCATTACCTTTTCTCTTAATACATCCAGATTCATTTTTCGATGAATGGCTTCAATGGTACAGGCATTGGTAGACTGGACTCCTATTTCAAACTGTACCAGCCCTGGACGGAAGTTCTGCACATAGGCAATCTCTTCCTCCGTCAATAAATCTGCGGACATTTCAAAGTGGAAATTAGTAATACCATTATCATGTTCATAAATGTATTTCCAAATTGCCATAGTATGATCATGTCTGCAATTAAAGGTTCTATCTACAAATTTTACCTGAGGCACCTTCTGTTCTAAAAAAAACTGTAGCTCCTGTTCTACCAGCTTCATACTCCGAAAGCGCACCTGACGCTCTACAGAAGAAAGGCAATAGCTGCATCCGAAAGGGCATCCCCTGCTTGTCTCGTAATAAACAATGCGGTGTTCTAAATCTTTCATATCCTTGTATGGAAACACCAAATCATCCATAGAAAGCTTTTCTCTTTCTTCAGTAGTTATTACCTGATTTTCCTTTCGGAAAACCACCCCTGCAACCTTGGAAAAATCTGGATTTTCCTGACAATAGCTTTCATAAACTTCCAAGAAAGTTGCTTCTCCCTCTCCTATCATGACACCAGTCAGCCAATCATGCTTCTCCAGCAAAGCTACTGCATCAAAGGATACTTCCGGACCGCCTAGCCAAATTGGCGTTTGTGGCAAGACCTTATGTAGCTCTGCTGCCAGCTCTTTAATCTGGCGAATATTCCAAATATAGCAGGAAAATGCCAAAATATCCGGTTGCTGTTCATAGATGTCTGCTAACACATCACTCATATTCTGATTAATGGTGTATTCTGCCAAAAGAAACTGGGATTCTGGTATTCCATGGGCAATCCCATAAGCCCGAATACTATAAATCCCCAGATTAGAATGAATGTATTTGGCATTCATACCTACTAAAAGTATTTTTCTTTCCTTTGAAAAAATCTCCTTATTCATACCAGGTGGCTCCCTTCTCTAACCGTTCTGGTGCTGCTGCAAAGAAATGACATTCTGACTCATGAGGGCATCCTGCCCCCAACACATGACGACATAACATTCGTTTTTTCTGATATTCCTGAATAATGCCATTCTCTTCAATTGATTCGTATTCCACCGGCATCAGACAATTATAATCATCCATAGGACAAAAGCCCTCTACCAACCATTTTTTATAATCCATGCTTTTTACCAAGCCTTTCTATTTTTCACTTTTTCTCTTATGGGTTATTTATCTAAAAATATATTTTACCATTTTATAGAAAATACACTTCCTTAAAACAGACCTTCGTATGGATTGTCCCTTGCTTGAATCCATTGCTCCTGTCGTTCTTCGTACTGCTGGCAAAGCCAGTTATAGACCTGATCCAGCCCCTCCTCTGTGTAGGAAAATGTTTCCACCGTCTTTTTCTCTTCTGGAGTCTTTTCATAACAGAAGGGTTCCGGCCAGATGGTGGCACGAAGAACCTTGTCTGCTTCTTCATTTTCCTGATACTGCTCTACCTGATAACGCATTCCTTCAAAGCTGGCTTTGAGAACTGCTTTTTTATTGTAAAATGATTTTACATCGTATAAGGATTGTCGTTTGTTCATTAATGTCCGTCCTTTCTTTATCCCCTGTCAATTGTACCATTTACATCATTTAAATCTATTATAATCAAATTATATGTATTCGAAAAGCAAACAGGAACCAATCAAAACCAGAGCAACAAAACTTATCAAAACAATGAATATCATCAGATAAATTTTTCTATATATCATAATCCGTCGATCCAATTTTTCCTGATAATGATCTGAAACAATCACTTCTTTTTTGGTTGTATGCTTGATTGACGGTCTTCTGTTTCGCTCTTCATACTTATTCGCACACCACCTTAAACGTATCTCAAATCGTTCCACTTCTTCATATCCATACTCGCTCTGAATTCCAGATATATCAACATTATTAATAATCGTTTCTACAATTTGCATAGGTTATTTCACTCTATTAATCAAACGACAAAATGGTGTATAAAACGAGGTTTCCAAATGATACTTTTGAAATTCCTCCGACTGAAGAATCCTTTGCCACGCCTCTATTTGAATAACATTTTCACTAGAAACCAAATATTCAACCTGATGTAACAATCTACGAATAACCTTTTCTTCAGGTTCTCCTGCAACCCAATTATACGATTTAAAGTCAACTGAATTGTTTTGTGAAGAGTTTTCTGCTTCTATTTCCGTCAATTGAGATAAACTCATTTCTTGTTGACACATAGTTTCTTTCTCTAATGTTTTTCGAAGAATTTGTTCCTGTTGCTCTTCTTCTCTCACCCTGCAAAGCCTTGCATAACGCATAGCTCTCTCGTATGCTTGTTGGATTTCCTGAAACTTTTCCGGATATTCTTCCGGATGATACTTTGCTACTAAATGAGCATAGCTTCTTTTTATTTTTCTTTGGTCGGTTGTTTTCTCTATCCCTAAAATTTCCCACATACTGCAATTGCTCCTATATATCCGTATCTATTTCTTCATCTCCTTTTAAATATTATTTCAAACTAAAGAAATATTTTGAGAATCTGTAAAATAATAAATATAATTCCCATTTTCTTAATCACAGTAAACATAGCTGTTTCCAAAGATTCCTCTAATAAATAATCTTTTTCACACAAAACCCGTTTTGTTCTTTTATAAATCTCTGCTCCGTATTTTTTTTGTACTAATATCATATTCACATCCCGTGAAATACAATTTTTAACTCTCTTTGTTAATTTTGCACTCTCTAGCAAATGAAGAAATTTCAAAAAAAAGTGTTTCCGTAAATAATACTTTTGATATTCCTCTGATTTTAGTAATCTCTTCCATTCCCTAGTATTCTTTACCTTCTTGCTATTTATCAACTGACGAAACTTATTTAAGAGCCCTGACATAATGCTTTCTTCCTCATAAGTTATATTACAGTTCCTTAATATTTCTTCAACTCTCTCTCTTTCTCGCTCTTCATATTTCATCTGTATCTTATGCATATCTATTTTTTGATAAAGTACTTCTACAACATCTTTTGACAAACTTGTATTTTCCATTATTTCAAAAAAAGAAAAAAGAAATGATTCTTCTAAATAAATTTGTTGAAACTCCTTTGACTCTAGTAACACTTTCCATTCTCTTACTATTTCTTTTCTCATGCTGGAAACAAGATTTCTAAACTTCTTTAAAATCTCTCTTTCTTGATACTTTTTAGCATAATGCATTAATCCATCTTCAAACTTTTTCTTCTCTTCTTCTCCATATCTTCTTTGCAGTTCATTCAAATCAAGATTTTGAATAATAGTTTCTGCTATCTCTATATGATACTTCACTTTATTAAGCAAACGACAAAGTGGTTTATAAAATGAAGGTTCTAAATAATACTTCTGAAATTCCTCAGACTGAAGAATCCGCTCCCACGCCTCTACTTGAATTACATTTTCACTGTACATCAGATATTCCACCTGATGTAGCAATCTACGAATAACCTTCTCTTCGGGCTCTCCAGCAATCCAGTTATACGATTTAAAATCAACGGAATTGCTTTGTAAAGATTTTCGTTGTTCTTGCTTTTTAGATGCTATATCTGCTTGTACATTCTGTAATTGTTTTTTTTCTTCTTCCCGCTCTCTACAAAACCTTGCATAACGTAAAGCTCTCTCGTATGCTTGATGAATTTCTTGAAACTTTTCCGGATATTCTTCCGGATGATACTTTGCAACCAACCTTGCATAACTTCTTTTTATTTTTCTTTGATCTGTTGTTCTCTCTATCCCTAAAGTATCCCACATATTATTACCTACTCCTATATATCCTCTTCACTTCCCTCTTCTTCGGAATCAAAATCAAATAGCATTCCATCTATCTTTCGAAGCTTTCCTAATACCTGCTTTCTTTCATGCTTTATCTTGTACTCGTCTCCTATTGCAAGTAGATCTTCAAACTCTCGTATTAAGAATTCCACTTGCATACGAGAAACACCTGAAGTTTGACGATATAAAGATTTTGCCAGTTGAATGACATATTGGTTTTCCGGCTGTAGCCTTGGATCCTTTTTCAGCACCTCCATACGTTTCAACTGTTCCTGTATCTTTTCTTCCGACATCTCCAAATCTTTATTGACAACCGTTTTATGATAATGCTCCTTGGTAGACATTACCACCACGTCTACATCTAAAATTCCATTGATGTCATAGGTAAAACGAATTTCCACCTGTTCTTTTCCAGCAGGAAGAGGAGTCAATGCAACCTCCATTTCCGCTAATTCTTCATTATCTCTTGCATATAACTCATCACCCTGAAAAATAGAAAACCTCATATGTTTCTGCATATCATGTATTGTTGTCAAAAAAGTTCTTTTACTGATTGGCAACACCGAATTCCTCTCAATGATGGCAGAAAAATAGGAATTTGAAATATCCCTTTCATTTACAACATCTACGCCCAAAGAAAACGGGCACACATCCGTCAAAACCTGTTCCTTTAATTCATGAGAACGTGCTTTCATCCCCGCATAAAAACCCAAGCCTCTGGCAACAGTTTCATCAGAATCCCCCAGCGTAAAAAGGTTCTTTTTGAATAAATAGTATAAATACATACTGATAATTGTCATTTTACTAGATCCACCCACCAGTACTACCTTATCAATATCTTCTACGGAAAATTCACAATCATTCAGAACTCTTTGAATCGGTTTCCTTATACGTTTCATAATCTCATCTGAGATTTTCACTAATTTATCATGGTTCAGACTAACCTTTCCATTGACATGCTCTGTTTGTATATTAATTTCTACTGCACTTTCCTGAGATAACTTCTTCTTCAGCTGTTCAGCATATTTTCGAATAATTGCCTGTTCTTCCCTTGGCAAATTGGCTAATTTACATCCTGACTGTTCACAAATATATTCTGCTATTACTCTATCAAAATCACTTCCACCTAAATGATTATCCCCACTTACAGCATTAATGCTAATAACATTATCAAAGCATTCCACAATGGAAATATCCAATGTTCCACCCCCAAAGTCAAATACCATATAGATACTGTCTTCGTCCCCTTCTTCCATGCGACATGCTAAAGCCGCTGCAGAAGGTTCATTAATCAATCGTTCCACTTTAACACCCGCTAATTCTCCAGCGCGCTTTGTTGCTTTTCTCCGTACATCATCAAAATATGCAGGAACAGAAACAATGACTTCCTCAATATCCTCCTGAAGTTCTCTCTTTGCATCCTCTACCAATTTTTTTATTACAAAAGCAGATAATTCTTCTGGTTTATATTGAATTCCACGAAGTGTAATTATCTTATCTAATCCCATGGAACGTTTAAAAACAGATGCTGTATTTACAGAATCAGTAATTAATAATTCTTTCGCTATTTTTCCAACAATTATTTCCTTTTCCTTCGTAACATGCACCACACTCGGTGTCAGATATTCCCCAAACTCATTAGGAATCAAAATACTTTTTCCATCTTTATAATAAGCAGCTAAACTGTTTGTAGTTCCTAAATCAATCCCTATAATTGCCATAATAAATCCCCTGTCTACTTTCTGAAATACTTTTTCTTCTGAAAAAACAAACTGTATGTATTATAACATAGCTCTAGCATGAAGTGTATCTTTTTTCATTTTCCCCTTGACAAATACTAGTATAAATTGTATACTAGTCGAGCAGTGCAAAATTGCACTATATCATTTAGGGGTGTAGTTCATCGGTAGAATAAGAGTCTCCAAAACTCCAGAGGAGGGTTCGATTCCTTCCACCCCTGTTAAATAATAGACCTCGAAAGTCCAGTGAAAACGGTGCTTCCGAGGTTTTTTGTTGCGTATTTTTGAAAATGTCAAATGGACTGTATTTGGTATCTAAAGGTCATAAATGGACTTTTTGAGAATCTAAAGTGGGTACAGCCTTATTTCACAAAGGCTAAGACCACTTTATTTGTATAAGAATAAAGAGTCGCTTGCGACTCTTTCGCGCCCGAGCGGAATTGCAAAGCAATTAATTTCTTCTCCGCGAGGTGCGCATCCTCAGCGGAGCGTTTTTTCTTTATAGGATGAACTTTTCTATAAAGAAAAATAAATCCCAGTAATCAATGAAAGACTACTGGGATTATTTTTGATTTTGTATTACTTTAAGTAAGATTCTGCCTCTTCTGAAGACAAGTCATAGTTCTTCATAAGCACTGCTTTGATTTCATCATCGTCATGACCAAATTCACGAAAGCTCTTTACAGAATTCATAATTGTCTTCTGAATATTAGCCTTTGTAATCTCCTGAATCTCCGGTTCCATAATCTCTAATAATGCACTGCACATAGTACCATCTCCATTTTATTCCATTTCGCCATTTCTCTTTAGAATCTGCTCATATAAAGCATCTGATATTCTATATCCATTACTTCTGAGTGTATCAATATCCTGTTTCACGGAACAAATCATTCCTTGTTGTTTTGCCAGAGTTAATATCCCCAATATTCCAATAGTATCTACCAAAAAACTAGATGCCATTTTCCTTGCGGCTCGCTCATCTATTATTGCTAATGACAAACCACTTTCACCTTATTCATACAGACCTCACATAAGCTTGTTAATAACATCGTCATCTAACTGCATCTCTTCCTCTGTATATTCTCCCCAAGGAATATGATAACTCTTTAATATTTCCATAAAATCCCAAACAGACTTCCCCGCTAGTTCAGCCGCTTTTTCAAGCGTAACAAGTTGTGACGCAAACAATCCTAATATTAACGATAGATTAACTTTATCCGTCACAGTTTCTCCATCTCTCATTGTACAGATATAAGAATCTTCTTGTTCAAACTCAAAATCTATATCACGTAACAACTCTAATAACGTTAATATATCGTGAGTTTTATCATATGCCATACCATACTCCAGAAGTATTGCCTTCATTAAGAACTCAACAGATTGCTGCGTCAGGAAACACGCCAAATCTAAATAGGCATCATCCCGACTTACTTTACTTAAAGCATCCTTCGCTTGGTCTAACGCCGCACAAGAGCGGCTATACATCGTTACCATATACTTCCACTCCTTCTCTAACTGCATCTGTTAAATACGTATCTTCCAACAATTCATAATTAATAACATCTGCACGTCCTTTTGTTACTTTTGAAATCACCTTACGGATAGGCAATGTAAAAGAATAATAGACCCCATCTTTGTCTCTGCAAGGCTCTGTCCATTCAATGCAAATATCCAAATCACTGGTTATGTCACAATCATATCTTGTAGAACTTCCAAATATTATAATTCTTCTGATATAGGAATCTTTCTTTGCCGCATCCACAATCGCTTTCACCAATTTCTGTTTCAAAGGATGAATTTTCTTTACATTCTTAAAAGAATCCGTTTCCACTATAGCAAAGAAATTCCAATCTTTTGATTTTCTTCGTTCTAAATATTCCTCTGTAGTCATATTATCCCTCCTCTCTCTAAGCAACATTATATCCATATTTTTTCTTTTTGACGATACCCTAATGCAAAAATCTTTATATTTTCCATATTATCTCGAAGTGTGCATCCTAATGCCAGCTTGCTGGCTATGCGGAGATACTTTTTCTTTATAGGATAAACTTTCCTACAAATTTTAATAATCCCAGTAATCAATGACAGACTACTGGGATTTTTTTGACTCAATATTACTTTAAATAAATTCTACTTTCCTTGGCTTAAAAATCAACCTCTGTACCATAATAGATACAGTTAAATAACTTCTCCATGGTAGCCGGGTCAATAGCTCTTGGATTAGAACCGGTACAAGCATCTCCAACAGCACGCTCAGAAATACCTGCAATCTTCTCTTTGAATTCCTCCTCGATGATACCAAACTCCTTCAGAGTCTTAGGAATGTTTAACTTCACATTCATATCATCAATCTTATCGCAGAGTGCCTTAACCAATGCCTTCTCGGAAGTTCCAACTAATCCCATTCTGCGGGCAATCTCTGCATATCTCTTGCTAGCGATAGGATCCATTGCGTTATATTTGATAACGAATGGTAAGTACATTGCATTGGCGCAACCGTGAGTGATATGCCCGGTGGAGAAAATAGCTCCTGTCTTATGTGCCATGGAGTGAACGATTCCCAATAATGCATTGGAGAATGCCATACCTGCCAGACACTGCGCGTAATGCATCTGTTCTCTGGATACCATGTTTCCATTGTAAGATGCTTCCAAGTGATCAAATACCATTTCGATTGCCTGAAGCGCAAGGGGATCAGTAAAGGAGCAATTCAAGGTAGATACATATGCTTCAATAGCATGAGTCAACGCATCCATACCTGTGTATGCTACCTGCTTTGCAGGAAGTCCTTCTACCAATTCAGGGTCAACGATTGCTACATCCGGTGTAATATTAAAGTCAGCCAGTGGATATTTTACACCAGTCTGATAATTGGTAATTACCGAAAATGCAGTAACCTCTGTAGCAGTACCCGATGTAGTAGGAATTGCTGCAAATTTTGCCTTCTGTCTCAGCTCTGGAAAATTGAATGGAATACACAAATCCTCAAATGTGGTTTCTGGATATTCGTAGAAAGCCCACATTGCTTTAGCAGCATCGATTGGCGAGCCTCCACCCATGGATACAATCCAGTCCGGCTCGAAAGCCCGCATTGCTTCAGCTCCTTTCATAACAGTCTCTACAGATGGATCTGGCTCAACACCTTCAAATACCTGAACCTCCATACCAGCTTCCTTCAGGTAGTTTACTGCCTTATCCAGAAATCCCTGACGTTTCATAGAACCGCCACCCACAACCAGGATTGCCTTCTTTCCTTTCAAATTCTTCAGTTCTTCGAGACATCCCTTCCCATGATAAATGTCTCTTGGTAATGTAAATCTTGCCATTTTTGTAAAACCCCCTTTGGTTTAATATAGTACTTCTATTATACTATTCCTTAGTAAAAAATACTATTTTTTTTATTTTAAATCTGCTTTTTGTCAAAAACTACCAAAGAAATTACAAATTGAATAATACATAAAACAGCCACTACTCCCAAACAAGCGAAATAATCTTTTACAGCTCCTGCACCTGCCAGTAATCCTCCCGCATCCATTAATTTTGTAGGCAGATATTTTTTTATATCTGGCACCACACTTAAAAGATAACTAAGAAAAAATACTGCACCGGTTCCTACCGTCACTCCAGAAGCTGTGTTAAAAAATGCTGCCATCATCATCATTAAGAAAATCAGCCATACTCCTAATATGTAGAAAAGAGCGGCAGCAACCCCTACATGTTTCGCAACACTATTATCCCAAAAATAAGCATTATAGCCATAGGTTATTCCGTAACACAGCCAATAATTAAACGTCCATAATGCCAGTGTTACTATAGTTTTCGCTATAAGTATTGCTTTCCGGGACATTCCCTTTGTTATCATATTAATCAGAGTTCCTTTTTGTAGTTCATTTGCTATGATTCCACTAAAAAGCAACAAAAAAACAATCAATCCCATGGGAATATTTTTATAAAACTGTGTCCATGAAGCCATGGCATCTACTGTTACTTCCGTTACAACAATTCCCGTCTCTTCTAAAGAATCCGAAAACTGCTTCATTATCCAAGGTGTTAATTTGGCAATGGCAGGATTCATGATTCCAAGTAGAGAAAATATAATAATTAATATTAAAAGCTTTCCATTTCGCACTATTTCCATTAATTCTTTTTTTGTAAATGCTACTAACTGTTTCATTTTCCCACCACCTTCATAAATAACTCCTCTAAATTTGGCTCCAGCATTTCCAGCCGCTGTATAGCAATATCATTTACAGCTAAAAGCTCCATGACCTTCTTAATGTCTGCTTCTGTCTTTCCTTCGTAGCGAAGTCTGACATTGCTTTCAAAGGAACCTCCCTTATAAAGCTTGTGAAATTTAGATGCATCATCAACATTGAAAAAATCCAATTCAAGCCCCGTTCCACCCCGAACATTTTTTATTTTCTCCAAGCTTCCCTGCATTGCAATTTTTCCCTGATGCAAAAAAGCAATATTATCACATATTCTTTCCACATCTGATAAAATATGAGTAGAAAAAATAACTGTTGTCTCTTTTTTCACATTTGACAATATATCCAGGATTTCTTTTCGTCCAACTGGATCTAATGCAGAAGTTGGCTCATCGCAGATTAATAATTTAGGAGAATTCAATAAAGCCTGTGCAATTCCTAAACGCTGTTTCATTCCTCTGGAAAATCCATGAATTCTTTTCTTCGCATCAGCCAGTCCTACCATTTCCAAAAGCTCATCCGCCCGTTTTTCCCTTTGATTTTTAGGAATACCTGTAACCTCTCCACAAAGAAGAAGATATTCCTTTGGTGTCATAAAGCTATAATATTCGGGCACATCCGGCAGATAACCGATATATTGATTGGTTTCATTCTGTCCATAAGAAACCTTCTTTCCATGAACAGTAATTTCTCCTTTGTCCATTTGCAATAAACCAAGTATCATTTTCATGGTGGTAGTTTTTCCGGCTCCGTTCTGCCCAATAAAACCAAACACCATCCCCTCTGGCACACAAAAACTAATATCATCCACAATCACTTTGCTGCCAAATGATTTTGATACATGAGATAATTCAAGCATGTTCATTTACGCATCCTCTTTTCCCAACAAAAAGTAAAGTATCGGTCCCCAAAACTGCATTCCTACAATAGTTATAATAATCCATATAATCCGACTGCCTCTTTTATAATTTCCATGAGTTAAAATATGTCGGAGAGTTACCACCAATAAGATAACTTCTGCAATAGCCAAAGGTATTAAAAAAGGTAAAATTTCGTTTATCTGAGCCATTCTTCCACACTCCTTTTCATTTTTTTTAATTCTTCTGTATTTTGAAATCTTGCAAATGCAGGATGTTCCAAATTTTGTACAATGGATGCCATAATAACCTCTTCACTTCTAGGTGCAGTAATATATCCATCAATTTTTTTCAAATAAGAATCTAATCTATCAAAATAATTATCTCCATGAATATATAATTCCTTTGTTATAAACTGAATGGAAACCTTTGTAAATATTTCTAACGCTTCCAACGCCTCTTCGTCCTTATCCCATGTTGCATAAAATAATGCGGAAGCATATTTAAACTGAAGAAATGTATTGGGATGGAGTTTCTCCAATTGATAACAGGCCATTACTCTTTCAACTCTCTCAATTGTTCTTTCTCCTAGATCCTTCTGATTTAGATTTGCCATTAAGTACTGAGTACTGGCTCCCACCATTCCTAACAAATGATTCCATATCAAAAACTGATTTCTTTCTAAGGATTCTTCCATTCGTCCTGACATTTGATATGCCTGAACCAATATCCCTTCCAAGTTCTCCTTTATTCCTCTGGGGTCTCTGTAAAATTCTAATTTCTCAATAGCACGTTCCGAATTCCCCCGTATTAATTCTACCATTGCCTCCAAAACCATAGCATCTGTACACAAGCTGACATCTACTGATTTCTCTTGCACACGTTGGCATAAAAGTACCATTTCATTGAAAATATCCGTCTGACTGGATTCTTCCACTATCATATAATGATTTATTAGCAATACAACCACTTGTACCAAGGCTTCATAACAAGAGTAGTACTGTCTGGTAAACCCTCTCACTTCTTCCATAACCTCATCAAAGGGCCGCTTTGCAAATTCCTTTGTGAAACCAATATAATACTCTTTTATTTCTTCTAATGAAAGCTGCGCTTCATACCCCATCAATTCGTCAATACTTACATCATAGTAGGATGCCAGCTTTGGTAATTGAGCGATATCCGGCATACTAAGCCCCGTCTCCCATTTGGATACAGAAGCCTTCGTCACTCCAAGGAAATCTGCAATCACCTCTTGAGTAACACCAAACTTTTTTCTAAAATTCACCAAATTCTCAGATAACCTGAACTGCTTCAAATCCACCCCTCCCTCAATTGCATATACATTCCATACAAAGTCAGATATTTTATTGTTAGCATACAAAATAAGATGTTTTTTTACAATGGATTAATAGTTAACAAAAGCGCACAAAAATCAACCATAACGATACTTTTGTGCACTTTTAGTTATTCCTATTATTTTTTTCTAATTCTCAGCTATTGGCACTCTGTCATTTTGAACTACCATCTATTTTCCTGTGTCTTCTGTCTCCAACACCGCCGAACCATACGCCTTTACCGGCTTGCCATCCTTATCAAATTCCGTTGTATATCTGACTCTATAAGGAATCCTCTCCTCCGTTAATGGTATCACTGCCTCCAACTTTTCCACACCCTCAGCAAGCTGTCTATGCCAGTCACGATACATATCTGCTACTTCCGGTGGAAAGATTCCCATTTCAATAGAACTGTCCGGATAATTAGTCACCACTTCCAGCACATCAAAATCCCTGATACACCGAAAACAAGGACGCATTTCATGAGTTTCTATATTATATTCCCAATAATACATATTTACCTGATCACATGCAATCCGAAAACGTCTTTCGTTTTCAATCATTTCTGAATAATGCTTCTTCTCCGCTGTAATATTGCGAATCATTCCATAGAACAAATAGCCATCTTCGCCTTTTCCTATCATACGTATATTAGAACGAAGACATATTTTGTCATCTGTACGGCTGGTAGTATAATTGTCTCGCCAGGTTTCACACTCCTGCTCATCTCCAGTCTCAATAGCGCGCTCCAATGCATCAAAATAGATTTGCTTATTGGTATCATCAAAAAAGCGCATTGGATCACCTTCAATCAAATCCTTTTCTGAAAGGTCCATGGAAAGCTCCTTCAAATACTTTTGATTCACTCGTAAAAGCTCCAGCCTGCCGTCATAGTATTCAAATATGGATGCGCCACCTACATAATTACTGAATATAAGAGTCTCCTGTGATTTTGGATCCCAAAAATTAAAGGAATTCAAAGTTGCAATCAAATCAAATTGTGGCACTTTAGCTCCAATATCACTTTTATTAATCAATTCCAGATACTGTTCTTCTGGCAATGGTCTAGAATATAAATATCCCTGAATATAGTCGCAGCCTATGCTTCTAAGAAAATCTGCCTGCTCTACATGTTCCACACCTTCAGCAATTACAGGCATTCCTAGCCACTTTGCCATGCGAACCATGGAACTTAGAATCGTTCCACCACGTTTACTATCGGACTCCTCAGACAAGAATAACATGTCCAATTTAATAATATCCAGTTCCACATCCTTCAACACATTCAAGGAAGAATAACCACTGCCGAAATCATCCATCTCCACCACATAACCATATTCATGCAGCTTCCTTACGATTCCATTGACATACTGACTTCCACCGACCACCACCGATTCTGTAATTTCTATGCGAAGGTACTTAGTAGGAACATTATATTTGCTACGAATCTCTTCCAGCTTCTCTACAAAATCAGGCTGAAAAACATCATATCTGGAAAAATTGCTAGAAATCGGCACAATGGATATCCCTTTATCTATACAGCCCCGAATAAAACAACATACTTCTTCAAACACATACAAATCCAGCTTTGTGATAAATCCATTCTTTTCAAAAATTGGAATAAACACTCCCGGTGAAATCAATCCTCTCTCAGGATGAATCCAACGAACTAGAGCCTCTGCTCCCACTAATTTTCCTGTAGAATGATTGTACTGTGGCTGATAGTATATAACAAATTGCTTCTGCTCCAGTGCAGTAATCATAAGTCCGGAAATCTCCTGCTCACCCAGCATTTCCTTTCGTAAAGACTCCGTATAATACTTATACTTAGAAGTATAGCTTCCTTTGATAGATGCCTGTGCTAAAATTGCTCTATCAATCATTGGATCTATCTCAAGCTCTTCCTCGTTTGTTTGATAAATACCTATATTACAAATAATTTGTACTGGTAAATCATATTTGGAAATCTCCTCCAAAATATGTTCTACCCTTTCCTCCAAATCCTTTCCACTGCTATGTACAAAAAATACAAAACGGTCTGCAGTTAAACGGCATGCCGCCACATTCTCTTCTGTGCATTTGCGGATTGTATCAGCGATATATCTTAACAAACCATCTCCTTGTTCCATACCGAACATGTCATTAATGGCTTTAAATCGAAGTACATCCAGATACACTAAGGCATATTCTCCTGCTTTTACGCTCTCTTTCTCACTGTTCAGGATGTTCTTCACTACCTTGAAAAAGCTGTTGCGCTCCATAAGTCCTGTCAGTTCATCATAGCTGCTGACATGAGGCTGATGACATTCTACAGCTTCATTATCTAATTCGTTAAATGTGATGCTAAGCAATTCCCCAGGTACAGGACAAACAAATCCCACCTGATAGTTCTTATCCTTAATTACGCATTCTACAACCTCTGCCTGTGGTTTGTCTGCAGCCACAATACTATTTATTTTTTCCTGAATCCTCTCTGCAACATCCTCTGAGGACCATCCATCTTCCTTTAAAATCTGCCATAACGGACGAGTCTCTGAAACAACTGACTTTTGTGAGCCCTCTATTTCTGGATACACAAAATCACCAGTCCGGCAGTCAAAGATAATAAGGGTACTCTTTTCCATATAAAGATTCCTCCTATAACAGAATATACATTCAAAACCTGTATACTCAACCGTATCTATTTCTCCTATGTTCTTTTCACGTTCTACTCTAATACTATATATTCTATCACATATCTTATGAAAATACACGATATTTTTATATATATGTGGCAAAAATTCCATATTGAGTAATTCCTATACAACAAAAATACCGACCTTCAAGCGTTAGATTGCATTTCTAACTTTGAAGGTCGGTATAAATTTCCCATATATTGGATATTTCAGCGTGGCTCTTTTTAATCCTTAGATGATATGAATCCGTTCTGGCACCCATGCAGGATTTAATTTCTCTGCCATATATGTCTTCATGTTCTCTACCACATCCTCAGTTATACCTGTTACATCTACACCAACATGGATTGCATTATCTTCTCCATAATAGGTGTATGCCTGAGCAGAGGTTACTCCCTCCCATTCTAATGCCAAATTCTCTACATGATGTAAATCAATAAAGGCTCTGCCTCTAAGACCTTCAATCATTACAGTTCTACCAGTGCTTTCTAAGAATTCTACGACACCATCCGGAGTAATTCTTGCCACATGACCGGTCTGATATAAAAGTCCTTCTCCATAAGGATTTTCCATCTGATCTACATAATCCTTAGTGGGATAATCCATAATGTATAAGTCGCCCCAGCCGCCAAATGGCTTTTTCAAACAGCTGTCATCCAATACATAGGCTTTCACCTTTGTATCCGGTGCAACATCCGGAATCAATTCATAGCCGGCTTCTTCGTTAATCTTGCCAGCCTCAATGAAAAAGTGCTTTGGACGGTCATTATCTGAAATATATTTTTTCAAACGACGCACAGAGGTTTCTGTCATCATTGCTAAAAGTACTGCTTCATAACAACGAAGGAATACCTCTAACTGTTTTCTGTCATAACGGTTCTCCCAATAACGCAATTCATAATAATATCCCTTCTTATCTTCCATAACCTGCATATGGAATGGCAGAGCATCCAATTGCATTCTCTGACGCTGGGCAGGTGCGCCACCGATTTCACTAATACTTAAAATATCACCCTGATATTGGAAAAACATTTCATCAAAATGAAGATTTGAAAGATGACTATCCATGGTCTTTAAAATCTGCTTCGCCGACTTACGTAACAGCTCCTCAACTGTTTCATGAGGCTTTCTGGTATAGCGATAATAATAAGTTAAAAACAACGCTCCTACCAGACGATTCCAACGGCTGTCCGTTCTTCCACTATGAATAGTGCTGCATAATACATCATCCTCATTGGCAAAGACACTGACACAATAATTAAATGTAGTCAGGAATAATACATTCTCCGACACACTGTACTGCTGACAGAAAGCCTGTACTTTCTTTTTGTTTACACCTTTGAAATACTCCCGCAGAACATTATTCTCTCCCTGTTCCAAGTCATGACTATCCTTTCGGTTTAAAATACTCTTGCGAACCTTCAAGTCTTTGGTAAGTTCTACACAGTACTCCGCATCTCCAGTTGCCTCTCCACGCTTCTTACGATCCATCTCATCCAAGATATATTCGTACAAGCTATAGGACTGTTTCTTTACTTCTTCTCCTTTGTAAACAGCATTGATATCCTCAAAAATAATATTCATACTCATACCATCACCAATAATATGTGCTAAATCAAAGAAGAAATAGTTTGCACTATCTGTACGATAGATGGCAGAATGAAACAAGTCTTCATTCTCCGTGTACATAAACAGCTTAATCAGACCTTTTCGCTCCTCTTCCCACTGCTCATCTGTCATTTCAATAATCGGAATGTTAATCTCCCTTTCATCATTTCTGACATTCATCAGCATACCATCCCGAGGCTGAATAATATCCTTCATCTCCGGATGAATTTCAAACACCTGCTCTACAGAAGCTTTTAATTTCTCTAAATCAACACTGTCATCCAGTTTAAATAAAAATGGCAGATTAGAAGTGGTGTTCCCCTTAAGAATATAGCCAAAATACATCTGTAATCCCGTTAAAGGATATGTTTCTCTAACAGTATAGTCTACATAATTTTCTTTCTGCTCTCCTGCAAAAATCGCCAGCTTTTCTACAGTAGCATTCTGACTCAGCTCTTGTAAATTAATGGACATCTGCAATTTATCATACAAACTGGACAAAAGCAGTACGCTTCCCAGAGAATCTAATCCACATTCAAACAAATCCATATCAATACCAAAATTCTGATGACCCAGACTTTCTGCTACGCTGTTAAAAATAATTTCCTGAGTTTCATTTTCTGGCTTCTTCAAATTGGCTATAGTCTCTTTTTCCTTTTTCTTTTGTTCAAAATATTTTCCTCTAATAATCTTCTTAGAAGATGTCTTCTCAAACGGAATATATCTGACATGACTCTGTAAAATCCGCTTATAGCTTGGTAAATCTTCGTTATGCTTCTGGATAATATCAGAAACCGCCTTCTCTAAATCTTCGATACCGGAAGCCTCTGCCAACTGCAGATTTGGATAAACCTCTGCACAGATTTTGTCATCCTCACCATACACCAGAATATCTTCAATCAAAGTTTCATCCTCGAATAAATTTTCTAACTGCTCCGGTGCTACATTTTCTCCATTACTTAAAATAATCAGATTCTTACTGCGGCCTGTAAAGAACAGGTATCCTTCCTCATCCATATAACCCAAATCTCCTGTACGGAGCCAGCCATCTTCCGTAATAGTCTTCTTAGTTTCTTCCGGATCTTTATAATATCCTATCATAACAGAAGGGCTCTTTACCTGAATCTCTCCCTCTACGATACGAATCTCACAACGGTCTACCACCTTACCTACCGATGCCACCTTATCCGGACGGCTCCAGTCAGGAGCAGCAATCTTAGGAGAACACTCAGACATACCATAACCCTGAGCAATGGAAATACCAATTTCTCTATAGCACTTTGCCAGCTCTGGTGCCAGATAACCACCGCCGCTGACAATTTTATGTAACTTCTTTCCAAGCACCATAGCTTTTATCTCATTAATATCCTTCTCTTTATGCTGCTGTTGCAGTACCGCAATACGATTGTATAAGGTCTTTGCCATCATAGGAACCATACGGATTACCGTAGGCTGAAACAATTGAATATGGTTCGCCAGCTTGGTCATATCCTGATTCAGGCAAAGGATATTACCATAGCGTAATGCCAGCAAAAAGTCTCCGTTGAGACAGAAAATATGATGTACCGGAAGAACATTCATATACACTTCATTTTCCGGATGGCCTTCGTCTGTAGTACAAAATACATTATCAATTAAATTTTCCTGAGATAAAAGAACACCCTTTCCCTGTCCGGTAGTACCCGAAGTAAATAACAGCATCGCACATTCCTTGGGATCAATATTCTGGTTCAAGGAAAAACCGGTATACTCTTTCCAAATCTGCTGGATACAATCTACATGCTTCCGGTTTTCCAGACAAATGGTTCCTTTCAATTCAGGGCAGGACTCCAATGCGCCCTGTACCTTTTCATAATGATCCCAGTCATAAAATAAAAAGTCTAAATCTGCACGGTTTACATTTTCAATTAAGGTATTCATGTCTAACTGTATATCTAAAGGAACGACTACATTTCCATTTGCCATAACGCCAAACAGTGCAGACAGATAGGAGAAACTACTACCTCCCATAACACCCACTCTTACCTTGCGATGCAGCTTCGCATTCTGAGCCTGAACCCAGCCTGCTACTGTCTCACAGGACTCTAAAAACTTCCCAAAGGTGACATCCTTAATGTTATCATCCTTTTCATAACGCAGGAAAACTCTCTCTTTATACTCCTCTCCTGCCAGCTTCACTAAATCTGCAATGGTTTTTGTGTTTTCATAAGTTATCATACGCTTTGTTGCACAAATGCCTTCCGCATCCGTACTTCTCCTTTCCACAATCCAAAATATACAGTGCCTATCTTTTATTATAACATATATTTCAGATTGCGAAAGATTTTTTTTCGCATAGCGAACAAATAAAAAAACAATATACTTGCTTCCAACATTACCGCAAAACCACCAGCGAGTGGAGTCCTGCATTCATATTCCGGCTTTTCACCAGAATTCTTATTTCCACTTTTCCTGTATCCTCCGGCTCAATGGACAAATTATATTCCGATGGCCACTCATAATCGCAGAATCCATATTTTTTTCCATTAATATAAATATCACATATTCCCCAGATTCCATGAAAATATAGATTTGGTAAATGACCATTAATATTTTTCGGAATATTCACTTTATTCTGATAAATCAAATAGCACCCCTGTTTATGGGCAAAACAATCCGGTGAACCACTTTCTTTATTAACAGAAATATTCTGCCAGGAATTCATATCATAATCTTCTATTTTCATCAGAACATCCGGCTTTTCAGAAAACACCTTGGATATTTTCCATTCTGTTAAATATTGTTCTGTTACTGTAGGAATGCTTTCTATTGGAAATTCTTCTGAAAGCACTGTGAGCCTTCTTTCTGAAACCAGTTCTTTTCCGTCAACTGAAGAAACAACACGGATAAGCATTTCCTGTACACCCTTTTCCGGCTTTACAATAGCTAAACATTTTCCATTAAAAATGCTTCTTTTTGTTCCAAAAAATTCCTCATGGCAATTTGGATTTCCATTACAGGTACCTATGACCTTGCCACCCACCACGTCTATTTCTGTCAGAAAATTAGCATCTGGAACTTCTCTGCCTTCTCCATCCACCGCCTGAATCATGATTGGCATAGCATCCATATGGTTATCTACAATCTGCTCCTTCCATGGAATCAGCCCCAAAGTCTCTACCGAGCCTGTAGTCTCTCTTTCCGACCTTGCCACTTCCTTTCCATTCTCATAACCGATTAGTACAAGCTTTCCCGGTTCATAGATTACATCCCAGACTGCCTGTTGGAATAAGTCAATTTCCTTTTTTCCATAGCTTTTTCCATTGACAAAAAGCTCTGCCTCAGAACAATTGGTATGAGACATCACCTTTATAATAGAACCTTCCTTTCCCTTCCAGTTCCAATGTGGCAAAACATGACAAACCGGTTCCCTTGAAAAAATAGCCTTTGACAGATAAAATCCATCCTTTGGAAAGCCACAAATATCCAGCATTCCAAAAAAGGAGGATACGGAAGGCCAGACGTGGGGAGATGGTTCTCCAAGGTAATCAAAGCCAGTCCACATAAAGCCCCCCGCCACAAATTCCCGCTCCATAATAGCTTTCCATGTATCTCTCACATTATTCCCCCAACTGCTTGCATCCTCATCATAGGATGCAATCTCATGGGTTTCTTCCATCGTCTTATAACAGCCTCTGACAGCAAAGGTAGAAGTAGTTTCCGTAGCAACAATAGGTATTTCCGGGTATTTTTCATGGAAGCTGTCATAGCTGTCTATCTGATAATTGATGCCACAGACATCTACCTTCTGGGCTGCATTATACTCCGTTAAAATCCCACCATGCATGGCTCCTGTGGTAATACTTCCCGGTGCCAGTTCATGAATCCTTTTGCACATGGTTTCTGCCATCTGCTGCCCCTGCAATGTCCCCTGTAAAGGCTCTTCATTAAAGATAGAATACATAATGACACTAGGATGGTTCCGATGTCTTTTCACCAAGGTCTCTAACTGCTTTAATCCCTCCTGAGAAGCATCATAGTTCCGATTTTCATCCATCACAAGCATTCCCATACGGTCACAGGCTTCAATCAAAGCATCCGATGGCATTCCATGAGCACAACGATAAGCATTACTTCCCATTTCCTTTAGCTTTTCAATCCGGTATTCCCACAAATTGTCCGGTACTGCCACACCCAAGCCTCCAAAATCCTGATGGTTACAGGTTCCATACAGCTTTACCGGCTTATGATTTAAAAGGAACCCTCTGTCCTTACAGATTTCCAAAGTTCTAAAGCCACAAACTGTTTCTACCTGATCGATAATCGCTTCACCTTCTCTGGCAATAACAATAACCTGATACACATTAGGCGAATCTATATCCCATAGCAATGGATTTTCTACAGAAAAATCCATTGCAAACTGAGTCAGTCCCGGTGCACAATCCACCGTCTGCATCATGGATTTTATTTCTTGATTCCCAACGGGCTCCAATAATTTCCATTCCAGTGTAATCTCATGGTTTGCACAGGTATTATTTACTAATTCTAAGGAAACTGCGGTTTTCCATTGCTCTTCCTGCTGGCTGCAATAAACAAATACACTGTCCTTTTCCATATGTACTGGATTTAGGACATCCAGCCACACATGCCGATAGATTCCGGCTCCCTCGTACCACCAGCCTTCCCAGACATCTGCATCTACGAACACGGCTAATATATTCGGTACTTCTCCAAAACGTGCCATATCTGTCACATCCACTTCAAAGGGTGCATAGCCTGTATAATTTCTGGCAACAACCATACCATTGAAATAAACCACTGCATGAGTAGCAATCCCTTCAAAGGAAAGATGAATTCTCTGTCCCAAATACTCTTCCTTTAATAAAAATGATTTGCGATACCATGCTTTTCCTCTGGACTTATACCCCCAATCAGCTACATTGTTTTCTGAAAAAGGTTGTAAAATAGACCAATCATGGGGCAGCTGCACAGTTTCCCAATGGGAGGTGTCAAAATCCCCCTGTGGCACTCCCGGACAGGACCCCGCTTTAGAAAGATTATAGATGTCTCCATGGCCTTTTCCTATATTCTGAGAAATTTCTCCCAAATGAAATTTCCAATCGCAATCCAATAATAGCCTTTTTCTCATTTTGCTCTCCATTCCGTGGCTGGAAGTACCTCCCTGCCCTCTATACAGATTTTCTAATGACTTTTCTTACTCAAGAGCACCTGTCTTGTACACAGTTCCCATCTCGGCTTCATCCATAATGCATACCGCCTCTGTTACTGTCACCTGAGTAGTTGTTTCTGGGTTCATTTCTGGAAAAACAAGCTGTAATGACTGCAGCTCTGCCACATCACCGCCTTCTACCTTGCTATAATCAAATACCATCTGATATTTACCATCTCCAGTTATCTCCACATCATCTGTCTTGTAGCTGGTATCCCAACAGCTAATTTCCTTTCCAGAAGAATCCTTAATCATATAATTCCAATAACAGGTAGTTGGATCTACGTCCATGTTACTTACTTCAAAGGTTACTGCAATGGCCTTAGACCCCTTTGAAAAGCTTTCTGGAGTAAACAAAATCAACTCTGGGTCCCAGATTGTGGCAATTTTTACCCAGGAAATACCGGTCTTCTCTTCATATACATGCTCTGCATTTAAAGATACCGTATCTGGATTTGCACTTCTTACCAAAGATACTGCTGTGGTTTCTTTCGTCTCCTCTGCTGTTTCCTGCTGTGTACTTCCTGTTTCTGTCTTAGAAGCTTCCTCGCCAGAATTCCCACAGCCCGAAACACATCCTGCTACTACACTTACCGCTAATACCATTGCAACAAATTTTCTTCTCATAATCTTATTTCCTTTCTTAAATCCGTTCTTTTTTAAGTTGCGTACTATGCTTTTTTATGCTAGCACGTTTTTCACATAGTTCTTTTGTAAAATCAGTATAAAACATTTGTAAAATATTACAAAGAATGATATTATCAAAGTTAAACAAAATGAACATGTTTTTCACTCAGGCTTAGCATGTACAAAATTTATGCACTACCCATAACATCAATTACGGGAACCAAAACAAGGGACAATTTTCTACGTCATATTACCATAATTGATATTATAAAAAAGTAAAGTTATTTGAAAGGTAGGTAATAATTATGTGGTTTATTTGTTTCCCAGAGCTTTCCCAAAATGAAACACTTCCCTTTTATACCTTTAGTGTAGGGATGCATATCTGTCAGTATCCTACCACTCGGTCAGAAGGCTATGCCTATCCACAGTTTTTATACAGCAATCAGGGCAGAGGAATTCTGACTACAGAAGGAAAAACTATGGAGGTTCCTGAGAATTCTATTATTTACCTGCCTCCAAATACACCTCATTCCTATGAGGCATTAACCGAGGTCTGGAATGTCCGCTGGTTTGTCCCTGCTGGAGACGGAGTCCTTCCTCTTTTGAAACAGTTTGGATTTGAACATTGCAGGATTTTTCCTATTACCAGCCTTAGTTCATTGGATGAAATCCATAATAAAATCCACATGGCTTTTCAGATTAACACAAAGCAAAGTGTATTTTTTTCTGCTGCCTATACCTATGAATTTATCTTTGAATTCTACAAACAATATCTACAATATACCAATATTACCAGTGTCCAGTACCGAAAACGGCTGACCCCACTTATTGATTATATTGAATACCATTTCGCAGAACCTCTGAACCAACAAATCCTTTGCGACCAAATCAACGTATCTCCCCAGCATCTATGCCGGATGTTTCAGCAATGCTTAAACACCCGTCCCATGGAATACGTAGCAAGAACAAGAATCCGTCATGCCTGCGACCTGTTGGTCAGTACCGATAAAAGCATCGAAGAAATTTCCTTTGATGTGGGATTTAATAATGTGAATTATTTCTGCAAAACCTTCAAAAAAAATACGGCAATGACACCAAGCCATTACCGTATGGTTAACCGAACGATTTCGTAAGTTATATATGAAACTGTCCAATAGTTTCCTGCAATGATGTAATACTCTTCATTACATCATCGGTTTCCTGGGAAACATTTTCACTGTCATAAGTAATTTGCTGTAAATTCCCATTAACTGACTGAACCGCTTCATCTAATTCTTTTTGAGATAAATTAATGGTATCCAGGATCTGATTAATATTGATAATGGATGTATTTAATTCCTCTGTATTCATGTCAAGCACTTTGCTGACCTGGGCATAATAAGAGGCATCCTGCTTGTAATTATCTGCAAGCATTTCCAATTTATCATAATCCTTTAATACCACCTCATCTAAGAAAGTAATAATATTATTGCTCTCTTCCGAAAGTGCATTTACACTTTCCATTACCTTATTTGTTAATTCATTTACTTTTTCAATTTCACTCCCAGTAGTATCACTCAATTTTTTAATTTCTTCTGCTACAACTGCAAAGCCTTTTCCCGCTTCACCTGCTCTTGCCGCTTCAATGGATGCATTTAATGCTAATAGATTTGTCTGCTCTGCAATGGCACTGATAGCCTGAGATACTTCTACGATTTGCTCAATCACCTTTGTTTCTTCAATAGCAATTTTTAATTTCTTTCTACTGGATAACGTTACCTCTGTAGCATTTTTCTTATCCTTTAGTAATTCTGGAACAATCTTCTCCACTCTTACAATAATTTCATCTGCTCTCTGGGTAATAGTCTGTGTATTGTTTGCCATTTTCTCTATGGCAGTAGTAATATCCTTGCAGTTTCCATCAATATCACTGATACTTTCCGTCTGGGTAGCAACACTGGCTCCTGTTTCTTCCATAGTCGCACTAATTTCCATAATGTTTCCATTCATATCCGCAACCCGGCTATTGGTTCCAGACATCATATCCTGAATAGAGGATGTTTCCTGCTGGGTCTTATGTATTGTAGAAATAACACGGTTCTCCAATTCCTCAATTAAATAACCGATTTCTTTTACTTCTAATTTTTCTTCCTTGCAATTCTCTATTCCAATTACTTTTTCTTTCACAAAATGCTTCATAGCATCCATCGGTTTCAGCATCATAGTAATTACAATGTTTAAGCCGATAACAGAAATAACCAGAAGAATCAAGTCCGTTACAATTGGAAGTATTAAATTATTTTTAATTTTACCACTACTGACAGCCGTGTCCTGAGCCACTCCCACCTTCCATCCTGTGGTTTCAGTTTCCCGTACCGCATAATACTTCTTAGCACCATCATAATCTTCAAAAACAGACACCTTTTCACTATCCAGATTGATTTTTAAAACATCTGATAATATAGTATTTCCTTCTTCCTTTGGTAAATATTCACTATTCTCATGGGTAATTACACTATTATCCTCTGCCAGAAGAAAGGTCTGTACGGTTTCATCTGTACTTACATTCTTTACCATCTCAATCAGACTATCAATAGTAATATCTGCAAGAATCACCGCCTGCTCCCCGTTCATAGTAAATGGAGACGCAATAGATACAATCATCTGACCTGTAGCAAAATCCGTATATGGTGCAGTATAAATCAAATCTCCCTTTGCGATGGCATCTGTCCACCAGCTTCTTGTGGTAGGATCAAGATCCAATTTGGAATGGTCAGCTGGAAAGATTCCACCATCATACCCAAAACAACAATAGTACATCAAAGCGTCTTCATTCTTTGCCAGATTCACTTCCAAAAAGTCCATGATTTCATCCACATTTTCATTGTCCATGGTTTCCAGCGCACTCTTCATGGTATCTACAATATCACCCTGTCTGATAAGCCATTCATCAATTACATCACTTGTCCCTTGGGCTTCTTCCGAAAGAATATTATATTCACTAGTTTTTAAAGCATCACCTAAAACCATGCTATTAATAACTGCGGTTGCCGTAACAATCACAACAATACACAGAATTGCACATAAAATTATTCTCCCTTTTATACTGCCTAAAAAGCTGGTTTTATTGTTTTTCCTCAAACTCATATTGGCTCCTCCTTTTTCCTAAAGGTCGAATTTAAATAAATGCCTATAAATCCCCCTATTTTCTTTTATTCACGCTCACTTATCATGTTCTCTATCATACCATATTTTGAACCTACATGCAATTTGGTGAGCTTAATAAGATTTGGTAAAGATTCTTTCAATAGCCATTTTCTTCATTGACACAAAATTAAAAAATTAATATAATCGACTCATTATATTTAAGTAAAGGAGTATACTTAATTACAAATGGACGAAGGAGAAACATCGATTTTTCTAATTATTTTATTACAAATAGTATTAATTGCTTTAAATGCAGTATTTGCCTGTGCAGAAATTGCTATCATTTCCATGAATGATACCAAACTGGCAAAAATGGCATCGGACGGAGATAAACGGGCAATACGGCTGGAAAAGCTCACTAGTCAGCCTGCAAGATTTCTGGCTACGATTCAGGTTGCTATTACTCTGTCCGGATTTCTGGGCAGCGCTTTTGCAGCAGAAAATTTTTCAGGGGTTCTGGTAGACTGGCTGCTTAGTTTAGGTGTCCCACTTTCTGCTAAAGTGTTGGATTCCATCGCCGTTGTTTTTATTACCATTGTGTTATCTTATTTCACACTGGTATTTGGTGAACTGGTTCCAAAGCAGGTGGCTATGCGAAAAGCCGAACCACTTGCCTTAGGAATGTCGGGACTCATTAGCGGAATTTCTAAAGTTTTTGCACCATTAGTCAGTTTCCTGACTCTTTCCACTAATGGCGTCTTACGCCTATTTCGAATCGACCCTAATGCAGAGGAAGATAATGTCAGCGAAGAAGAAATCCGTATGATGGTAGATGTGGGAAGTGAAAAGGGTACCATCGATACAGAGGAACGGGAATTCATTCAGAATGTCTTTGAATTCGACGACCTTTCCGCTGAGGATTTGGCAACACATAGAACCGAAATGGTTACATTAGATTTGGAAGATTCCATGGAAATCTGGAAGGATATTATCTACACTACTAAACATACTCGTTATCCTATTTGTGGAGATTCTGTAGACAATATTGTAGGAGTCTTAAATACCAAGGACTATTTTCGTTTGGAGGACAAAAGCCGGGAATCTGTCATGGAAAATGCTGTTTACCCTGCCTATTTCGTTCCCGATACAGTGAAAGCAGATGTACTTTTCCGCAACATGAAAAAGAATCGCCATTCTTTTGCTGTTGTTTTAGATGAGTATAGTGGTGTGACAGGAATCATCACCATTAATGATTTAGTAGAACAGTTAGTTGGAGATTTATGTGATGAAGACGAAGCAGAAGAACCTATCCTCATAGAATCTATCGGTGAAAAGACATGGAAGGTTCACGGCAGCACCTTGCTGGAAGACTTATCTGCAGAAATCGGTATTTCACTGCCCTGCGATGAATATGATACCTTCAACGGTTTGGTTTTTCATGCTTTAGGAAGTATTCCAGAGGATGGTGTAAATGGTGTGGATGATGAAATCGAAATCCAGGGATTAACGGTAAAAATCACAGAAATCAAAAATCATCAAGTAGAGACAGCAGTGATTTTTTTGAAATAAAGTCGTACCATATAAAGGAGATACCCATGAAATTGCTTATCTATCGTTGGAATGCATGGAATCAAAAAGATATAGAAGAAGGTCTGTGTGCTCTTGGACATGAGCTGTTTTTTCTTTCGGTATCTCCCAAAAATCCAGAAGAGGATTTTGATTTTGTAGAAAAAGCTATAGTTCAAACAAAAAAAGAGAGGACACAGGCTCTTTTTTCTATTAATTATTTTCCAGTACTGGCAGAAGTGGGACATCAGGCAGGGATTCCATACATCTGTTGGAACTGTGATGGTTCTTTGCTTGCTATGTATCATGATTCTGTTTTTTATGATACTAATTATATCTTTACCTTTGACCGGGCCTGCGAGAAACGCTTTCAGGAGCTTGGTGTGTCCAATATCTGGTACATTCCCCTTGGTATAAATGCAAGGCGATTAAAGAAACTTCCTGTTTCAGAAACCACTTCCTTTGATATTTCCTTTGTAGGAAGTTTGTATGAAAAGAATTCCTTTGATGCCATCGCAGACCAACTCCCCTCCTATCTGGCTGGATATTTTGACGCTGCCCTGCTGGCACAACAAAGTGTATCCGGTGGAAATCTATTGGAATTGATGCTGACACCGGAAATCTGTCAACAGATAGAAAGTATCACCCAGTATCACCGCTCTAAGCATTCTTTCGCAGAGATTCCACAGCTTTTTTCCAGTACGGTTCTGGGCTTTAAATCTGCCAATCTTCAACGGTGCCAGATATTAAATTCTCTTTCCAAAGCCGCAAGAGCTTGGATAAATCCTGCTCAGGTTCATTTATTTACCACCGACAAAGCGAAAAAACTTCCTTTGGTAACAGTGCATCCTCCTATAGATTACTTTCAGGAAATGCCTCTTGTCTTTCAGCAAAGCAAAGTCAACATTAATTCCACTGTTCCTACAATTCAGACCGGAATCCCTCTTCGTGTTTGGGATGTCTTGGGATGTGGCGGATTTCTCTTGACAGATTTTAGAGAGGAGCTTTTTGAATATTTTGAACCAGAGAAACATTTGTCCATTTATGAGGATACGGAGGAGTTGTTGGCAAAGGCAGAATTTTATTTTGGACAGGATGAATTACGTAAGAAAATAGCTAAACAGACCCGAGAATTGGTCTGTGAAAACCATACTTGGGATATACGGCTTCAGCAGATGTTTCAAATCGTAGAAAAGACATAAAAAGGGCAAAACCAACGTTTTGCCCTTGCAAGAATTGCTTCGCAATTCTTGTTGGTTCACCATTATGTTTCGAGCATTTTCCTATACCAAAGTAAAACAACGCAAATGCGTTGTTTTTATTTTACATATTATCAAAGGAATTCTATTCTCCTGTTACATACTGAAACTCTCCATCTTGATGCGCCTTTGCATCTTCTAGATACTTTCTGGCATTCCGCCGGTTCGCTTCCAGCTCTTCTTCCGTCACCTGACGAACCACCTTCCCCGGACTTCCCACAACCAGACTGCCATCCGGTATGTCCTTATTCTGGGTCACTAAGCTTCCAGCTCCAATGATACAATTATTTCCTATCCGCGCACCATTCAGCACAATAGCTCCCATTCCAATTAAAGTATTATCACCAATGGTGCATCCGTGTAATATGGCTCCATGACCAACACTGGTTCCCTCTCCGATTTGTAAAGGAATCCCGGTATCTACATGAAGGACTGCATTGTCCTGAATATTACTATTATTTCCAATGGAAATAGACGCATCATCTCCACGTACAGTACTTTGATACCAGATACCAACACCGTCTCCTAATGTTACGTCACCAACCACCATTGCACCAGGTGCAATAAAAACATCCTTTCCTATCATAGGAATCTTTTTTTCTGCCATTATAATAACCATCCCTTTCCAAAACTTGACTTTTTTTACTGATACCTTACAATTATCTATGCGTAAATAGATTATAGCAGATTGGAGACCTTATGACACAAAAAAAGTCACTGATTACCAAACCGCTTATGGTTTGTCTTTTGGCTGGCATCTGTTGTCTTTTATGGGGAAGTGCCTTCCCCTGTGTAAAAATCGGATACCAGCTATTTCACATTGATTCCCATGATACCTACAGCCAGCTTCTTTTTGCCGGCTGCCGTTTCACCCTGTCAGGTATACTAGTACTTGTATTTGCCTTTTTCCAAAACCTATGGATGGAAAAGAATACCAGCATAAAATCTGGAAACAATAAAACAAAGACTATATTATTGCCAAGACGTAGTATTACATGGAAACGAATTCTTATTCTATGTCTTTTCCAAACCGTCATCCAGTATTTCTTCTTTTATATTGGACTGGCGCATACTAGTGGAGTAAAGGCATCCATTATCGTAGGAACCAATGTATTTGTTTCTATTCTTACTGCCAGCCTGATTTTTCAAATGGAACGATTAACACTTTCAAAAATCTTAGGATGCATCGTAGGGTTTGCAGGAGTAGTACTAGTAAATCTAGGCAGTGGCGGACTAAATCTTTCCATGAGTCTGATAGGAGAAGGATTTATTTTCTTATCCACCTTTGCTTATGCTTTCAGCTCTGTTTTAATTAAGAAATATTCTCAGGAAGAGAGTCCCGTACTACTCAGCGGATGGCAATTTTTCATTGGCGGAATACTTCTTATGATGGTTGGATTTCTTTTGGGTGGTAGAATCCAGCTTGCTACTCCTTCTCAGACAGCTATACTTTTGTACCTTGCTTTTATTTCAGCTGGTGCTTATACTCTTTGGGGAATCTTAATTAAGTATAATCCGGTATCACAGGTGTCCGTGTACGGATTTATGAATCCAGTATTTGGTGTGATTTTATCCTGGCTTCTTCTGAAAGATTCTTCTCAAACACTAGGTGTACAAAGCATTCTGGCATTAATTTTTGTCTGTGGGGGAATATATGTGGTGAACCATAATACAGACAAACAATAAAATATAAAGCAATGCTTATCTACAGCAGAGTAAACTACTCTTTCAAACCATTATATATTTAGGAGGATGAAACTTATTATGAATATTATTTATCCAAACGCTGCAAAAGAAAAAGAACAATATCAGGAACGCTATGAGCTTTCCATGGAACGTGTTCACAATATTTTAGAAGAAACCACACAGGAGAATTGTCAAATTTCTGAAAAATATCGGGATTATTTTCATCAGGTGTCCCATTTTTTAACCATACTGGATGAAGTGTTCCAGCAGCTTCAAAAGGGTTCCTTCTATGAATTTTCTCTAGAAAAACTACAGGAAATCAACCATTCTCTTTATGAAGATATTCTGGCTGAAGCCTATGAAACCAGCTATGCCAATCCAGCCTATGCTGTTTCCATTTTAGGTGAAGAGCTGGGACAGCTGCTATGTCTGCTTTATACAGAGCTTCGGGGAAATATTGTCTATACCTTTGAACAGCGGCTTTTCTATTTAACTACAAGTCTGGAGCTATTTATTGAAATTTATAATCTTATGGAGGATTCCTACTGTCAGACGGAAGAAATCAAAAATGCGATTTACTACTATGTCTCTGATTATTCAGATGTTACAATAGCAGACCGTACTGCTGCCATGCTGGAGCCTTCCCATGAGTTTGCAGCATCTATTATTCAGAGTGCTGATTTAACAGACTTACGTTATCTTTATTATTTTGGAGAATACATTTCCGAAAATGAATTAGAAACTGCCAAGCATTTAAATGAAATGCCAGAAGAACGCATTGCTGATATGGCTGCTACTTATACCAAGGGCTACCAAAAAGGCTTTTCCCTTTATAATATTGATTTATCTAAGAAAAGCTGTGTCAATATCCGCTATCGTCTGGGCTTTGAGCAAATTGTCCGCAAAGCCATAGAACAATTTGCAGAGATGGGATTGAAACCAACTATTTACCGCGCAGCAGTGAGTTTGATTCATAAAAACAGCCGTGGAATAAAGGTGGGATATGACTCTACCAGTCCAAACCAGCAGTATGATTATGACCACCGTCTGGATGAAGCCCTTATTTTTGATAAGGCTCTGGCTGACCGTAAACTTGCCCAGCAGCGTCACGCCTACGAGGAAATGAAGGAACTGGCTGGTCAATATGCCGGACCTGCGGTAATGGAGGTATTTGGAGAGAATCCTTTCAATCCAATCTCCAAGCCAGAAGCTGCAGAGTACACTCAGAAACAGCAAAAAATCCGCAGAGAATACCAATCTGCTGCTTCTCTTCTGTCCAACGAATATATTCCCGGAGACGAAGTCAGCTTCACAATCATTGCTTATCCGATTCCGGAAATCGGCAAAGACTATGCAGATATTTTCAATGAAACCGTGAAGGTGAACACACTGGATACTACAGAATATGAAACCATTCAGACTAAGATTATCTCCGCTCTGGATCAAGGGGATTACGTTACTATTACCGGAAGAAACGGAAATCACACCCAGCTAAAGGTAGCATTGCCTCCTTTAAAACAGCCAGAAACTCAGACTAACTTTGAAAATTGTCTGGCAGATGTAAATATTCCATTGGGAGAGGTCTTTACCTCCCCACAGCTGGAAGGCACTTGTGGAACCTTACACATCACAGAAGTTTATTTAAATGAATTGAAATATATAGACCTTTCTTTAGAAATTAAAGATGGTGTTATTTCGGATTATAATTGTAAAAATTTTGATAAAGAAGAGGAGAACAAGAAGTTCATTGAACAGAATCTCTTGTACAACCATCCAACTCTTCCTATGGGAGAATTTGCAATTGGAACCAACACCACAGCCTATGCCATGGGACAACGTTTTGGAATTTCCCATCTTTTGCCAATTCTCATTGCCGAAAAGACAGGACCACACTTCGCCTTTGGTGACACCTGTTTCTCTCACGAGGAAGAATTAAAAACCTACAATCCAGATGGAAAACAAATGATGGCAAAAGAAAATGCCTTCTCCGCCCTTCGTCACACCCAGCCAGAGAAAGCATACTTTAACTGTCACACGGACATAACCATTCCTTATCATGAATTAGGAGATATCTTAGTGCACCGTCCAGATGGAAGCACAGAGGCTATTATCGAAAATGGGCGTTTCGTACTGGCAGGCACAGAAAGCCTAAATAAACCGTTATAGGTTCATATAATATCAATTATGGTCACATGACGACAAAAAAATATCGTTGACATTTCTTCTGCGTGGACGCCTCTCGGCTCGAAATGAACTACGCAGCGGATGCATAGAATGATAGTTTCGTGTAAAACACTTACTATCATTCAAGCACCGGCGAGTTCAAACGCCACTTAGGAAGAAAGTCAACGATATTTTTTTGTCTGTACATTGGCAGCTCCGTAATTGGATATTAATAAAATGTACAGAGCTTACTTTGAAATTACAGACAGTTATTTTCTTATAAAAAATCAGTATCCTGAATTTTCTTTATCATATCAAATTGTAATGTAGCCAGTGCACAGCAGAAAAAAGGTCATATATTTTCCGATTGAGTGGCGTTTGAACTCGCCGGTGCTTAGAGTGTAATGCTTGCGTAAGCAAGTATCTACGCTCTTATGCACCGTTGCGTAGTTCATCTCGAGCCGAAAGGCGTCCACGAAACGGAAATATATATGACCTTTTTCTGCGTCAACTTCCCATAATTAATACTATGCAAAGTCCCTTATATTTCATACGCGTCCTCTTTTTCGGACACTTCTTTTCAGTCTTTATCTACAATTTCTTTGTAGAAGTCAGAGTAATCTGTTCTCTTTTCCTGAGTGGCTGCAATAGCAGTACGAGGATGCTGGTTTAACTGACCTGTCAGCATATAAGGAATGTCATATCCCCATACCGTATTTTCATCCTTCTGCAAAGGAACCATGTACTTTTCAATAAACTTAAGCACTGGGAAGATATTATACTTTGGATTCTTCAAAAATCCTAATAACAATTCCATTGCACAGTTACCTGCACCACGTCCCATTGCACTCATGGTAGCATCTAAGTAGGATACACCCTGTGCACAAGCTTCAATGGTATTAGCAAATGCTAACTGCTGGTTGTTGTGCGCATGCATTCCAATGTACTTACCATACTTCTCTGCAATCTCCATATACTGCTCAGAAATCTTACGGGTCTGTTCTGGATAAATCGAACCATAGCTGTCTACAATATAGATTCCGTCTACCGGACTCTTTCCTAACATTTCTAATGCTGTGGTAATATCTGATTCTTTTGCGTTAGAAATTGCCATGATATTACAGGTAGTCTCATACCCCTTTCTATGAGCATCCTCAATCATATCAATAGCCGCAGGCATAGTATTTACATAAGTAGCCACACGGATTAAATCCACAGGGCTGTCGCTTCTGTCATGAATATCCTCTTTATAATTACATCTTCCAACGTCAGCCATAATTGCCAGCTTCAAATCAGTATCATTGTCACCAACAATATCTCTGATATCATCGTCATTACAGAATTTCCACTTGCCGAACTTGTCTACATCAAACATTTCCTTGTCTGCCTTGTAACCAAACTCCATGTAGTCAACGCCAGCTTTTACATTTGTTTTATATAATGCCTTGATAAACTCGTCATCAAAAAAGAAATCGTTTACAAGACCTCCATCACGAATTGTCGCATCCAAAACCTTAATATCCGGGCGAAAAGTTAATAAATCTCCCTTTTGTGCCATAATTAATTTCCTCCATTTCCAAACTCAATGTATGTAACGATTACTATGTCATATTGCAAACACAACTAGTATACAGGAAATAGTGGGAACTGACAAGTAAAATTGGGGGATATGTCAGAACAAAGAGTCGCTTGCGACTCTTTCGCGCCCGAGCGGTATTGCGAAGCAA
>CAZEFX010000008.1:0-47999 GCA_964511525.1 uncultured Jutongia sp. | reverse complement strand
GTAACCGGCCGGCCTATTCTTTATGTAGGTATGGGTGAGAAGTTATCGGATTTGGAGCAGTTTTATCCAGACCGTATGGCTTCCCGTATTTTAGGAATGGGTGATGTGCTGACACTGATTGAGAAGGCGGAGGCTGAAATCGATCAGGACAAGGCAAAGGAAATGACTCAGAAGTTTAAGAAGGCAGAGTTTGACTTCAATGATTTCTTAGATCAGATTGAACAGATGAGAAAGATGGGTGGCATCAAGAGTATTTTAAGTATGATGCCGGGTATGGGTCTGCCGGCTGATTTGGATATTGATGATGATGCCTTTAAAGGAACCGAAGCAATTATTCATTCCATGACTTTAGAGGAGCGAGGCAATCCGGCAATTATCAATCCATCCCGTAAGAGACGTATTGCAAAGGGAGCTGGCGTAGACATTGCAGAAGTCAACAGACTCATGAAGCAATATGAGCAGTCAAAGAAAATGATGAAGCAGATGTCAGGAATGATGGGTGGCAAAGGAAAGAAACGAGGTCGTTTCCCAGGTATGCCGAAGATGCCATTTGGTTTCTAAAATGTAAGAGCTATTATCAAAGAATGGCTCGCATAGTTTGGTTTCAGATTCCAATATTGGGATTTGTAATAGATAAGTTTTCAAAAGTGATAATCAAGGAGGTGAAAAACATGGCAGTAAAGATCAGATTAAGAAGAATGGGTAAGAAGAAAGCACCTTTCTATAGAGTAGTAGTTGCTGATTCCAGATCTCCAAGAGATGGTAAGTTCATCGATGAGATTGGTACTTATGATCCAAACCAGGAGCCTAGCGCTTTCAAGTTTGACGAAGAGAAGGCTAAGAAATGGTTGTCTAATGGAGCTAAGCCAACTGATACAGTAGGTAAGCTGATGAAGCAGGCTGGTCTTATGGACTAATCCATAAGCAAAAAAGAAGGGAGGCTTCAGTGTGAAAGAATTAGTAGAAGTTCTGGCGAAGTCACTGGTTGACCACCCGGAAGAGGTCGTTGTTACTGAGACCGAAAAAGAAAATGAAATCCTGTTAGAGCTGAAGGTAGCTTCAGACGATATGGGAAAAGTCATTGGAAAGCAGGGACGTATTGCAAAAGCAATCCGTACAGTGGTAAAGGCTGCTGCTTTCAATACAGACAAAAAAGTCATTGTAGAAATTGGACAGTAGTAAGAATCCCACAAATACCAAAAATATATGGTGTTGTGGGATTTTTATTTCATATGATATAGGCTTTAATATTTATGATGAAAAGTGCGGATGCAATAAAAAACATGGACTAGAAAATGTTTTTTATGTATGGTTACTGGTTAGGGGTGTAAAATAATCAGGTTGCAAGCAATCCGTAACTTGTTCGCATGGATTAAGCGTGATAGAATCTAAGGTGTTGTCGAACCCTACACTGGCAACAGAAAGGGGGGACAATGTTTTGCTCATTTCATTTATTCTTTCCGTGTTGGCAAGTGTAGTTGCCTACTACATATGTAAATGGTTAGACGGAAAGAAGGACAACAACTAGCCTAGGTTACTCCACCGTATAAAGAGAAGAACCCCCAGTAGTTGCACCTACTGGGGGTTTACTTTTGGACAATGTTTTGTCCGCTCACTTCATTTTGCCTATAGGTAGTATAACATATGATTTTTATTATTGCAATATGAAAGTTACTTAATTTGTGTAGGTCAGTAATACCCCTTGGGTACGAGAGCGAAAAAGTCGCAAGTGGCTCTTTTTGAGAGAAAACTCTGCTTTACGGTCTGGGGGATTAAGGGTATAATTAGAACATGTTGAAAAAAATAGGAGGATGAATCAATATTCCTAAAGGATTTTTGATGCTATAGAATGTGAATAATAGGTATTGATATTATTAAAATAGATAGAGTTAAATGAAATAAATTTAGAAAAGAGGTAAGCATATGCAGGATTATTTTAGAGTTGGCGTAATTGCAAATACACATGGAATCAGAGGAGAGGTAAAGGTATTTCCTACCACAGAGGACCCACAGAGATTTAAAGGGATGAAGGAGATTCTTTTGGATACCGGCAAGGAAAAGCTGGAGCTGGAAGTAGCTTCGGTAAAGTTTTTTAAGAATCTGGTGATTTTAAAGTTTAAAGGGATAGATAATATCAATGATATTGAAAAGTACAAGGGCATGGATTTGCTGGTAACAAGGGAAAATGCCATACCTTTAGAAGAAGGCGAGTACTACATTGCGGACATCATAGGAGCGAAGGTGATTACAGAAGATGGAGAGGACTTTGGAGTTCTAAAGGATGTTCTGACTACCGGAGCAAATGACGTTTATGTGGTGGAGCATGAAGGAAAGGAAGTGCTTCTTCCTGTGATACCGGACTGTGTGCTGGCAAGGGATATGGAGAATAAGGTTGTGACCATTCATGTAATGAAAGGATTGTTGGATTAAGGAATTGGTATAGAAAGAAATTAGTGTTGCAAAAAATTGTAATTGATTTTGAATGGATAAGAGTTGAGAAAAGAGGAACAGTATGAACTTTCATGTAATGACATTATTTCCCGAGATGATAGAAAATGCCATGGGAGAAAGTATTACCGGCAGAGCCATGAAGGCAGGACACATTAGTGTGAATGCAGTAAATATTAGAGATTTTGCAGGAAATAAACATAATCGGGTGGATGATTATCCTTATGGTGGGGGAGCAGGTATGGTGATGCAGGCAGCTCCCGTGTATGACTGCTATCAGAGTATTTGTCAGGAAATCGAAAATAGAAAAATCGAAAAAAATTTAGAAGAAGTTGATTCAGAGGTTGCTATCACAGAGGATGAGACGTCTGTAGAATCTAAAAAGACAAGAGTGATTTACTTAACTCCTCAGGGACAGGTGTTTCATCAGAAGATGGCAGAGGAATTATCCAAGGAAGAGGACTTGATATTTCTTTGTGGTCATTATGAAGGAATTGATGAGAGAGTTTTGGAAAAAATCGTCACAGATTATGTTTCCATTGGTGATTATGTGCTGACAGGAGGAGAACTTCCGGCGTTGGTCATGATGGATACCATTTCCCGTCTGGTGCCGGGGGTTTTAAATAATGATATGTCTGCTCAGACAGAATCTTTTTCCGATTCTTTATTGGAACATCCACAGTACACAAGACCAGAGGAATGGATGGGAGAAAAGGTTCCACCTGTCCTACTTTCGGGACACCATAAAAATCTGGCAGCATGGTATCGGGAGCAGTCTATATTACGTACTGCCCAGAGAAGACCGGATTTATTGGAGAAGGCAGAGTTAACACAGAAGGAACGTCAATGGATTGAAGAGATTATGGCACAAAATAAGGAAGAATAAAGTAGTTGAAATAGAAATTAGCAGGGAGATTGTGTCAATGAATCATCAAGAGAAACAAAAAGAAAGAAAAAATAGACGGGTCTATTTGAAAATAATAAGCATCTGTTTGGTGTTGCTATTAAGTCTGACAGGATGCGGTGCTGCTGCGCCGAAAACTTTAAGTTTATCTGGCTTTGCCTTTGATACCACCTATTCTATCACAATATATGGGGGTGGAAATAAGAAATTGTTAGACAGCTGTGTTGCAAAATGCACCCAATATGAAAAAATCTTTAGTCGTACCCGTTCCGATAGCGAATTATATCAGATTAATAAAATAGAGAAGTTATATCTGGAGGTGTGGCAGCAACAGACAGGAGAGGAAAAGATAGGGCAAGCATGGAAAACTTTGTCAAAGAGTAGATTATCCAAGGAAGACACTGCCTATTACGAGAAATTATTAAAAGAAAAAATAAAAGGTGAAAAAAGCATAAATCAGAAGGTTATTGTTTTAAAAAATGGAGCACTTCGGATTTCTATTTCAAAGGAAATGAAGAAAATACTGCAAAAAGGTTTGGAATATGGAAAATTGTCACAGGGTGGCTTTGATATTACCATTTGTCCCGTTAGCAGTTTATGGGATTTTACCTCCGAAGAAAAGTCTGTGCCTGAGCAGAGCTTCATAGAAGAAGCAGTGACTTATGTAGATTATCAAAAGGTTAGCGTTACGGATGCTTATGTTGAATTTGCTATGCCGGGTATGTCCTTAGATTTGGGAGGAATTGCCAAAGGATATATTGCAGATTGTTTAAAGCAGTATCTGATGGATGGAGGAGTCACCAGTGGCATTATCAGTCTGGGAGGCAATATCTTGTGCATCGGAAAAAAGTCAGAAAAGGATTTATTTCAAATTGGAATCCAGCAGCCCTTTGCAAATAGAAACGAGACCGTAGCCGGGATTCAGGCTGAAGATGTATCGGTAGTATCCTCTGGGGTATATGAACGATATTTTGAGGTGGATGAGAACATCTATCATCATATTTTGAATCCTCAGACAGGGTATTCCTATGATAATGATTTAATTGGAGTGACTATTGTTTCGGAAAAATCTGTAGATGGAGATGGTCTTTCTACTACAGTTTTTTCAATGGGATTAGAAAAGGGAATGGAATTGATTGAATCCTTAGAACAGGTAGAAGCGTTGTTTATTACAGAAGATGAACAATTGCATTATTCGGAAGGCTTTGAAGTTATGTTATACGAAAAAAAATAATGCTATAAAGGGAGTGTGCGCAAATGAAGAAATTTTTATTGAACACGATTTATTTTTTATGGATAGTTGGAGGAATTACAATTGTTGTATATAATGTCTTTTTTTCAGAAAATCCCAATTATCAGCATGTGGCAAAAATAGTTGTGGTTTTACTGGTGTGTTTTGTTACAGCAGTAAGTAGCATTCGTAAGCGGTCCAAAGAGATTCGCAGGACAAACGAAAAAACATATAAAGAATTTATTCAAGATGCGTTTTCAAATAATGAGAATGCCTATAACCGATTAATGAAAATGTTGGAATATTATAATAAGGATAAACTAAAAAAAGCCCTGAATTTATCAGCAAAACTCTTAGAAGATTGCACGAATTCAAGAGAATATGGTGTGGTTTATTTTTTTACAGGAGCTTGTTTTACAGAGGCGGGATTACACGAAGAAGCAATTGATGCCTATAGGGAAGCTTTGGATTATGATGGAAAATTGGCTTTAGCCTGGTCAAATATTGGAGTTGAGTATATGGAACTGGGAAAAAGTCAGGAAGCAGAATAGGCTCTTTTGAGTGCAGTGACATACGATTCTCATTTGGCAATCGCGTATACAAACTTATCTATATTATATTTGAGAAAGGGAGAACCAGAGCTTTCTATTGACCATGCGTTACAGGCAATAAAATTAGATTCTAATCAGACAGAGGCTATGTCTTCTGCAGCAATGGCATATAAAATGCTTGGAAAGGAAAGAAGTGCTGAGAAATATAGCCGGATGTATATTGCAAATGGTGGAAGCAAGCGGGAACTGCAGGAGTCTATGAAGGAGTTGGAGTGAGGAGGAACTTTAGCAGTAGAAATTGGATTCTATATTATGTAATATTGTATTATATTTCAGTATACAAAATTTCGTAAAAAAATATTAAGAAATTCCCTTGCAGTTTTAGATTAAAAAATGTATTCTATAGTAGATAGGGATTTTTAGGGGAATGATAGGAAAAGCACACAAACATCTACAGAAGTAGAGAGATTAAAGGAGAAAGTACGGAGGCGAAAAAATGTATCATTGTAATCTTTTGTTTTACTTATTCAATTTGGATGAGGACAGACAGAGAGTGATTCAAAATCTTAGTCCATTAGAAAAATTTACTCATGAATTTTGTGTGGGTAGACGATTCGATGTAGAAATGGCAGAAAAGGCAGATGTAATTATTGCCAATCTGACAAATCTGGATGAAATGATTGAATTTAAACAGGTGATTTCTTTTAAGAAGAGAGACGCCCAGGTGATTTTATGTGGAGCGAAGAAGCAGATTGAAAATTTGTTTGAGTCAGAGGATATGTCTGAAGTAACGGATATTTGGGATATGCCTATGTCCAAGAAGGAACTGGTATTTCGCTTTAAAAAGTGGCAGAATCAGTGTAAGCAGGAGAAGGAGCTTTGGCAGACCCAAAGCTATTTGGATGCTACGATTAATAGTGTGCCACATTTAATCTGGTATAAGGATAAAAGAGGATCTCATAAGAAAGTAAATAATAGCTTTTGTCAGCTTGTGGGAAAGACTATGGAGCAGATTAAGGACAGAGGTCATTATTATATCTGGGATATAGAGCCTGAGGAATATGCCAAAGGGGAATATATCTGTATGGAGTCCGAGTATGAAGTAATGGACAAAAGAGAGACCTGTGTTTTTGATGAAAAGGTTAAAGCTGGCAATGAGATGAAGCAGTTTAAGACCTATAAGTCGCCACTATTTGATTTGGACGGCTCGGTAATGGGAACCGTTGGTTTTGCCAATGATGTAACTCAGGAAGAGATGTACAAGCAGATGATTATCGATAATGCTAATCGGGATTTTTTGACTAAATTATATAACAGAAGATTTTTGTATCAATATATGGAAGGTTTGCAGGAACAGCCATTCACCATCTATTATATGGATTTGGATAATTTTAAGAGTGTGGGTAGACGATTCGATGTAGAAATGGCAGAAAAGGCAGATGTAATTATTGCCAATCTGACAAATCTGGATGAAATGATTGAATTTAAACAGGTGATTTCTTTTAAGAAGAGAGACGCCCAGGTGATTTTATGTGGAGCGAAGAAGCAGATTGAAAATTTGTTTGAGTCAGAGGATATGTCTGAAGTAACGGATATTTGGGATATGCCTATGTCCAAGAAGGAACTGGTATTTCGCTTTAAAAAGTGGCAGAATCAGTGTAAGCAGGAGAAGGAGCTTTGGCAGACCCAAAGCTATTTGGATGCTACGATTAATAGTGTGCCACATTTAATCTGGTATAAGGATAAAAGAGGATCTCATAAGAAAGTAAATAATAGCTTTTGTCAGCTTGTGGGAAAGACTATGGAGCAGATTAAGGACAGAGGTCATTATTATATCTGGGATATAGAGCCTGAGGAATATGCCAAAGGGGAATATATCTGTATGGAGTCCGAGTATGAAGTAATGGACAAAAGAGAGACCTGTGTTTTTGATGAAAAGGTTAAAGCTGGCAATGAGATGAAGCAGTTTAAGACCTATAAGTCGCCACTATTTGATTTGGACGGCTCGGTAATGGGAACCGTTGGTTTTGCCAATGATGTAACTCAGGAAGAGATGTACAAGCAGATGATTATCGATAATGCTAATCGGGATTTTTTGACTAAATTATATAACAGAAGATTTTTGTATCAATATATGGAAGGTTTGCAGGAACAGCCATTCACCATCTATTATATGGATTTGGATAATTTTAAGAGTGTGAATGACCAGTATGGACACCATATGGGGGATCGTGCTTTGGTTATTGCTAGAGATGGATTGGTGAAATGTTCAAAGAATGCTGTGATTGCCAGAGTTGGTGGAGATGAATTCATTGTGATTGAAGAAGGCGAATGCACTTTGGAGGACCGGAGTGCAAAAGCCAAGGAGTTCCAAAAATGTCTGGAAGAAAAATTTGCAGAAGAAGAATATTTTCAGGCAATATCTGTTAGTATAGGTACCGCTTATTCTGAAAAAGGGAAAAAAGAAGAAATTGATGCTTTAATTGAAAATGCAGATAAGCTGATGTATGCCATGAAGAATACAAAGAAATGTAAGCGTTAAATAAAACATATCAAATACCTTTAGCAGGTGAAAATTTGCTAAAGGTATTTTTTTTGAAAACTCTTCATATAAATAGATAACTCATAATGTTTGTTCCTGTAACAATATAAAAAGTTACAGTACATTCATAATTATCTATCACAGGGAGGTAGCCATGGAGGAGTTTCAGGTATACGCAGATATCGCCAGCAGGACCAATGGCGAAATATACTTAGGAGTATGTGGTCCGGTAAGAACAGGAAAATCAACATTCATCAAACGATTTATGGAGCTGCTGGTGTTGCCGGCTATTGTTAATGAACATGATAAAAAAAGAGCAATTGACGAATTGCCCCAATCCGCAGATGGAAAAACCATTATGACCACAGAACCTAAATTTATTCCAAAGGAAGCTGTGGCAGTACAGCTTTTAGGAGAAAATGAAGTAAAGGTACGTTTGATTGACTGTGTGGGATATATTGTCCATGGCGCAGCGGGGCTTACCGAAGGAGAAAGTGAGCGAATGGTAATGACTCCATGGTCAAAGGAACCTATGCCATTTACACAGGCTGCGGAGTATGGAACACGGAAGGTGATTCATGATCACTCTACTATCGGTGTTGTTGTGACGACAGATGGCAGCTTTGGAGAATTAGAGCGGGAGGCATATCTGGAAGCGGAGGAACGTACCATCCGTGAACTGAAGGAGATTGGAAAGGCATTTATCGTATTGGTAAATTCCTCCCGGCCATACAGCGAAGAGGCGGGAAAGGTGGTTCAGGAAATTCAGAAAAAATATGATGTTGAAGCTATGGCCATGAATGCCAATCAGTTAAAGGTAGAGGACATTCAAGGAATTATGGAACGGATTCTGAATTCCTTTCCAGTAACACAGGTGGCTTTTGAACTTCCAAAATGGGTGGAGATGTTACCATCTAGTCACTGGCTGAAACAGGAATTGTTTCAAAAAGTTCGGGAAATTTTGGAGAAGGTAGCCTGCATACGAGATGTAACTAAAGAAAAATTCCGGGTAGAGAGTGATATGATTAAAGAGTTTCGTATTAATCGTATTGGTATGGAAAATGGAAGGATTTTGATTGATACGCTATTTGATGACAGCAAATACTATCAAATTTTGAGTGAACTGGTAGGTACTCCAATCGAAGGAGAATACCAATTAATTCGTCTTTTGAAGGAGTATGCATCCCAGAAGGAAGAGATTGGAAAAATTGGTCAGGCATGGCAGGAGGTTCATCAAAAGGGCTATGGTGTAATAACTCCAACTACCGATGAAATTATGATTGATGAACCGGAATTGATTCATCATGGAAATAAGTATGGAGTGAAATTAAAAGCAGTTAGTCCTTCAATACATATGATTCAGGCAAACATCGAAACAGAAATTGCACCAATTGTGGGAACTCAGGAGCAGGCTCAGGATCTGATTCGTTATATTTCCGGACAGAGTGGAGAAAACACAGAGGGAATCTGGGAAACAAATATTTTTGGTAAAACAGTACGACAATTGGTAGAGGAGGGGATGGACAGTAAGGTAAATAAACTGACCCAGGAAAGTCAGTTAAAGCTTCAGGAAACTATCCAGAAGGTTATTAATGATAGTAACGGTGGCTTGGTTTGTATTATAATATAATGGTTCAAATCAATAGGCGAAACGACGAAATTTGTTGTGTGATTTTTGGGCAAAACGTTGAGTTTTGCCTTTTTTTAATATTTTTCTTGCTTTTCAAGGTTTTAGTTTGACAACTACTTGTATAATTGTTATAATTCTTCTGTAATAAAATTGTAACAATTGCTAGTTCTATGTAATAACTCTGAAACATAAGTGCCACACATAGGCCACAGATTACAGATTGGAGATAAGATTATGCGAAACAATAAATGGAGATGGATGCTTACCGCTGCTGTATTTGCCGTAGCAGGAGCAGGGATTTCTATTGGAGCAGCAAATATAGCAACAGAGAAGGCAATGGCAGGAATCAACCTGTCCTTGGATAAATATACTGATGTTATGCTGGCAGAGCAGGCGGCAGAAAATGACCAGCAGTTGAAGGAGACCAAGGATAAGGTGTCTACAAAGTCTGAGGGAGCCAGTGAAGAAGAGGAAGAGGATACCAGCCATTTTAAATTGAATCTGGTTTATGACAGACTTGGTGTGGCTAAGGTGGATTCTTATTTGAATGTACGTTCTAAGCCAAGCGAGAATGCTAAGATTGTTGGTAAGATGACAAGAAATTCCGGATGTCATATTTATACCGTAAAAAAAGGCTGGGCTAAGATGATTTCCGGTGGAGTAAAGGGCTGGGTGAAGGCTGAGTACCTTGTTATGGATCAGGAAGCAGAGGATTTGGCAAGAAAGGTTGCAAACCTTCGTATTTCTGTTACAACAGAAACCTTAAATGTTCGTTATCTTCCTAGCACAGAAGCTAGAGTATATGATCAGATTTCTCAGGAGTCTGAATATGATATTGTAAAAAGAAATCTGACGAAGGAATGGGTTGAGACATATATGTCCCGTCATTGCAAGAAGTCAGAGATTAAAGAAATTGATACAAAGGATATGTTTGACAATCTGGATAACTGGATTTGTATCAGTATTGATAATGAAAAAGCATTTGTAAGTAAGGACTTTGTAAAAGTAACCTATAATCTGGATCGTGCCGTTGCGATAAATTCTAAAAATGGTGGTGGTTCCGGAAGTTCTTCTGGCGGTTCTTCTTCTGTTTTGTCAAATATTGTAGCATATGCGATGCAGTTTTTAGGAAACCGTTATGTATATGGTGGAACAAGTCTTACTAATGGAACAGACTGTTCTGGATTTACTATGCGTATTTACCAGCATTTTGGATATTCTATTCCACGTACCTCTGCGGCTCAGGCTGCGGCCTTACCATCTGTAAGCAGTAGTGATGTCCGACCGGGAGATTTGTTCTTCTATGGAAGTGGTGGAGTAAGCCATGTTGGTATGTATATTGGAAATAATCAGATTATTCATGCCAGCAATGAGCGTACTGGTATTAAGATTTCTTATGCTTATTATCGTACTCCGATTAAGATTGGACGTGTAATCCGATAGTGGGTTGTACATTTGAAGGTTTTGTCGTATGATAAAACAGCGAAAGAAAGAGAAAGGTGTTGTACCGAATTCTTGATGATTTGGCACAGCACCTTTTTAATATGAAAGGGCAGGTAAAATGGAAATTATTATTGCAGTTGTTGCGGTTGTTGTACTTTTTGGGATAAAGATATGGTATGACGAAGTACATTATAAAAAGAGATTACGATTTCGGTTAGAGAGAGAATGGGGAATGCCTTCTAATCAGGAGTATTCTCAGGAAAAAATCCAGGGGATCGCAGCTTTTTTCTATGCCAGCCAGGAAGAAGGCGATATAGATGATATTACCTGGAACGATTTGGAGCTGGAGGCAGTTTATCAGCAGATGAACCATACCCGTAGTGCCATGGGGCAGGAATATCTATATTCGCTGCTTCGTAAACCGGAATTGACAGAGGAGAAGCTGGAAGAGAGAGAACGATTGATTTCTTTTTTTGAAGAGAACAAAGAAAAAAGCATGGAATTACAGATGGAACTATCCCGGCTTGGAAAGATGGGGAAATTTTCGGTGTATTCCTATCTGAATAATGTAAATTCTATGAAAAAAGAGAGTAGCTTTCCTCATATATTACAAATGATGGCTCTTATTGGCAGTGTGGCACTTTGTCTTGTTTGGCCCTCCTATTTTATCATGATTGCCATTGGCATAGCCATTTATAATATGGTGACATACTATCAGAGAAAGGCAGAAATGGAACGTTATTATCAGCTTTTGGCATATATTGTAAGAACGGTTCATTTTGCAAAGGATGTTTCAAAATTAGATATTCCAGAGTTGGAGGGATATTTAAATACTCTTTCTGAGAAGGCAAAGCTATTTGATGGATTTTGTAGAGGAAGTGGTCTGGTAGTAGGCGGAGCAAATATGAGTGGAGATTTATTAGACACATTAATGGATTATATCCGTCTGTTAACCCATATTGATATTATTAAGTTTCAGTCAATGGCAAGAGAAGCAATCCGCTTAGAAAAAGATTTGATGGTATTGTATGAAACCATTGGATTTATGGATAGTATGGTCGCTTTAGCTTCCTATCGTACCATGATGCAGGAATTTTGTATTCCACAGCTGCATAATCAGCAGAAGAATAAGAATTCATTAAAGCTTACAGTAGAGAAAATGTATCATCCATTGTTGGAGGAGCCGGTGAAAAATTCTATTGATGCTAAGGGTTGTGTTCTGTTGACCGGTTCTAATGCCTCTGGTAAATCAACCTTCATTAAAACTGTGGCAATTAATGCGATTTTGGCTCAGACCATTCATACGGTTTTGGCTGACAGCTATGAAGCAAATTATTTTCGGATATATTCTTCTATGGCGTTGCGGGATGATATTATGAGTAGTGAAAGCTATTATATTGTAGAGATTAAATCCTTAAAGAGAATATTAGATCAGGCTCAAAAGGCTGGAGCACCAGTGCTTTGCTTTATTGATGAGGTGCTTCGTGGAACAAATACCGTAGAGCGAATTGCTTCTTCTTCCCAGATTTTAATGATGTTAGCAAAGTCACACACCATGTGTTTTGCTGCTACCCATGATATTGAGCTCACCAATATGCTGGAAGCTGCATATGATAATTATCATTTTGAAGAGAAAGTAGAAGGCAATGATGTTATCTTTGATTATCAGCTTAGAACAGGAAAGGCATTAACCAGAAATGCCATTAAGCTTCTGGGAATGATTGGATATCAGCAGGATATTATCCAAAAGGCAGAGGATAGTGTACAGCACTTTTTAGAAACCGGAGACTGGAAGCTATAGGTTGATGGGAAGAAAAATTTCAAAGAAATAGAAAAAGAACAGAAATTGGCTTTATAAAAGAAAAGAGGTTTGATATGACAAAAGTAACCATATATACAGATGGGGCGGCAAGGGGAAACCCAGATGGTCCGGGAGGCTATGGAACGATTTTAAGTTTTATTGATTCCAAGGGCCAGGAGCATATTAAGGAGCTTAGTGCAGGTTATCGCAAAACTACCAATAACCGGATGGAAATGATGGCGGTGATTATTGGCTTGGAGGCATTAACCCGTCCTTGTGAAATTACCTTATATTCGGATTCCCAGTATGTAATTAAGGCTTTTAATGAACATTGGCTGGAGGGATGGATTAAGAAGGGATGGAAACGTGGAAAGAATGAGCCTGTTAAAAATGTAGATTTGTGGAAACGGATGCTGGCAGCAAAGGAAAAACATCAGGTAACCTTTGTATGGGTCAAGGGGCATGCGGGACATCCGCAGAATGAGCGGTGTGATGAGCTTGCAACCACAGCAGCGGATGGAACAGAGCTTCTTATTGATGAGGTGTTTGAAAGCGGAAATTATTAGAAATAATTTATGGAAAAAAGTGTATATGCAAGAGCGGGCAAGGGAATAATACATAGCAAATAAAGGAAGAAAAGAGGTATGTATTATGAATAAAGCAGCCCGGTATGCATGTACTATTTTTGGTCTTATTACAGTATTTTCCATTGGAAACTATTATTGTTATGAGGCGGCATTAAACCGTTTTCAGGAAATGCAGGAGGATTATGAAGGGCGTCTTGGGGAACAGGTAGAGGTTTATGTAACTCAGGAAATGGATGCAAAAATGGCGGAATTAGAGGAACAGGCAGAGGAAAGTGTGGCAGTAGATTCTACCAGTAATGAATTAGGAGAAAATACCATTTATCAGATTCAGAATTATGATTCTGTAACAGATACTACCACAACAGATTATGAATCCTTACCGGAAGAAATGCTGGGTTATACCAGGGAGGATGTGGAGATTTTTTGTCAGGATTATATGAATAAGATGCCTTCCGAAGAATTCTTAAATGGCTTGCAGAGTATGGAAGTGATTTCTTTTTCCAGTGACCGGTTAATTCTTCGGAAGTTATATGACATTTCCAAGGTGAAATTCCGGTATTATATTATTGCGGCAGATGGGGAAGTGGTAGTTTATTATGGAGATATGAAGACGGTGTATGAACAGACTGGCATCTCTACAAAGGAATTATCCAAGGAAGATAAAAAAGCATTAAAAAAAGGAATTGAAGTCAGAGATGAACAGGAATTGTTTGGGATTTTAGAGAATTTTTCTAGTTAATGAAAGTTAAAAGAATAAGGACGTAGTGAAAGGGTAGAGTAACTATGCGTAGTGTACAAATTTTGGTACTGGGAGGAGGGGCTTCCGGGCTGATGGCAGCCATTACAGCAGCAAAGGCTGGAGGAAAAGTCCTTCTAATTGAAAAAAAGAACCGGCTTGGTAAAAAGCTTTTGGCTACTGGAAATGGAAAATGTAATTTTACCAATGCATATCAGGATAAAAGCTGCTATCGCAGCGAAGATGTGGATTTTGTCTGGGATGCAATTCAGCAATTTCCTCAGGAAAAGGTTTTGAAGTCTTTTCAGGAAATGGGGATTTTGCCGAAACAGCGGGATGGCTATTATTATCCTGCTTCTGGACAAGCCACATCTATTTTGGATGCGTTAATCAGGCAGTTGAAAAAATATTCTATTTCTGTTCAGTGTGAGGAAGAGGTGCTGGCACTGGAACCAATGGAGACGAAAGGAAAGAAGGGAGTGTCTGAGGCTGGGAAAAAGCAGTATCTGGTCACTACCACCAAAGGAAAATATCTGGCAAAAAAGGTTATTGTAGCAGTTGGTGGTAAGGCAGCACCGGTACATGGAACCACAGGAGATGGATATGAATTTGCTTCTTCCTTGGGTCTTTCTGTTATAGAGCCACTTCCTGCATTGACCTCTTGTATTCTAAAGGGAGATTTTATGAAGGATTGGACAGGAGTCCGGGTACAGGGAAAGGTGTCTCTTTATGGAAAGAAGTGGGGATTTCTGGCAGAAGACCAAGGGGAGCTTCAAATGGTTGGCCATGGAATTTCCGGGATTCCGGTTTTTCAGGTAAGCCGGTATGCGGCCAAAGCTCTTAGCCAAGGAGACAAAGTCTATTTCTTAATGGATATGATGGCAGAATACACTAAAGAAGAGCTGGAGCAGGAGTTGATGCGACGAAAAGAGCAATTCAAGGATTGGAGCAGTGTTGAAGCTTTGGATGGAATGATGCATCAGAAACTGGCGATGGTATTATTACATAGTTTAGGTATGGATGTGAAAAAGACGGCAGGCAATTGGAATCCTAGCGATGTACGAAAAATGGTACAGAGGATGAAAGAATGGAAACTAGGGGTTTTGGCAGTTAGTGACTTTGACAAGGCGCAGGTGACTTGTGGTGGTATAGCTACAGAAGAAGTGGATGTTCATACCATGGAGTGTAAAAAATATCCTGGACTATATTTTACAGGAGAAGTCTTAGATGTGGACGGTATCTGCGGAGGATATAATCTACAATGGGCATGGACTAGTGGTTATCTGGCAGGAACTGCGGCAGCGGAGAAGTAGATGAGAAGGGAAACGATAAAATGATTGTGATGTCACAAATAAAGGTGCCAGTGGAATTGATTTGTAAGGTATCTGCTCCAGAGGCAGTAAAGCATGGCATTATTACTGAGGAAGAGATAAATTTAGTAAAAAAAGCCATAGGAAAGGCGCTGCATATAGATAGTGGAAAGATTTCTGATTTATGTATCGGAAGAAAATCCATGGATGCCCGGAAAAAGCAGCAGATGCAATATATTTATCAAGTATCATTTCAGACAGAAAAAGAAGTACAGCTGGTGAAACGATATGGAAAAAATGATGCGAAGGTAATAAATGGAGCAAAAGAGACAGGTGGATTTGGGAAGGATAAGAAGAAAGAGAGAGATACTATTGGTAATTCAAAGAATGCAAAACAAGAGAGGGGACAGGACAACCATCCTGCTCCAGTAGTTGTAGGAATGGGACCGGCAGGTCTTTTTGCCGCTCTGGAGCTTGCGAAGGCTGGTTTAAAGCCCATTGTGCTGGAACGCGGGGCTCAGGTGGAGAAACGACAGCAGATAGTAGAGCATTTTTGGAAGACTGGAGAGTTAGATGCCCAGACTAATGTACAGTTTGGCGAAGGTGGTGCGGGTACATTTTCTGATGGTAAGTTAAATACCTTGGTAAAAGATCCTACAGGACGGAACAGGCAGGTTTTGGAGACTTTTGTAGAATATGGTGCGCCTTCAGAGATATTATATTTGCAAAAGCCCCATATTGGCACAGACCGTTTGCAAGGGGTAGTGCAGGCTATCCGAGAGCAGATTATTGCTCTGGGAGGTGAGATTTATTTTGAAACCCAGCTAAAGCAGGTGGTGACCAAGGCTTCTTTCGGGGAGAAGGCGGTGTTAAAAGAAATCCTTGTGGAATCGCAGGGCAAACAAAGGCAGATTCCCTGTGATACGTTGATTTTAGCTACAGGACACAGTGCCAGAGATACGGTGACTACTCTCTATGAAAATGGACTTGGAATGGAAGCAAAGCCTTTTGCAGTAGGGGTCAGAGTGGAACATCCTCAGGAGATGATTGGACAGAATCAGTATGGAGATTTGTATACCAAATTGCCCACCGCAGATTACAAGCTGACCTATACAACTCAGGCAGGCAGAGGGGTGTACTCCTTCTGTATGTGTCCCGGAGGATATGTGGTAAATGCTTCTTCCGAGCCGGGGCGGCTGGTAGTAAATGGCATGAGCAATTATAACCGGGACAGTAAAAATGCCAATAGTGCCATTGTAGTTACGGTTTCTCCAGAGGATTTTGGAGGCTGTGATGCACTGGCAGGAATTGCTTTTCAACGAAAGTGGGAGGAGGCTGCATTTCAGGCTGGAAAAGGAAAAATTCCAGTACAGCTTCTGGAGGACTTTCAGAATGGTCGTATCAGTTCTGACCTTGGAGAAGTGAAGCCTTGCATGAAGGGCAAATATTGCTTTGGAAATGTAAGAGAGATACTTCCTGCTTTTGTAGGAGATGCTATTGCAGAAGGAATGACCGCTTTTGATAAAAGAATCAAAGGCTATGCCAGACCGGATACACTGATTTCAGGAATCGAAAGCCGTACCTCTTCTCCGGTGAGAATTCCAAGAAATGAGGAAATGCAGTCCAATATTCAGGGAATTTATCCTTGTGGTGAAGGGGCTGGCTATGCAGGAGGAATTACCTCTGCAGCCATGGATGGAATCAAGGTGGCACAAACCATTATCGAAAACGTAAAATAAGATTTACAAACGGACAAAAATTAGAGTATAGTAAATATTTGGAAGAGTTTGAAAGGAGATAAACACAATGGATGAGAAACAAATCGCAAGAATTAATGAATTATATCATAAATCAAAGGCAGAGGGATTGACTGAGGCTGAGGCGGCAGAGCAGAAAAAGCTTCGTGCAGAGTATATTGCAGCCATTAGAGGTAATATGCGTGCCCAGTTAAATAATGTTTCTATCTTAGAAAAGGATGGAAGTGTAACAGATTTGGGAGAAAAGTTTGGAAATAAGAAATTGCATTGAAAATCCATATTTATGAGATAGAGACAATGTCAACAATTTTGTGAAATAATGAAAATAGTTGACGAATGTATGATGATAATGTTATTATAATTGCAACAATTCCCACAGGCCTCTGTCGAAAGACATGCACACTTGTGGGCTTTCTGTTTATATAGGGGGAGTATTAGGATTATGGAAAAGTAAGTATGAAGGCAATAACTAATTTTCTCATGATTCAAAAAAAGGCTGGTCAGCAACAACGAAGAATGACGGAATCAGAGTTATTTCTAAAATATTTTAAGAAAAAAACAGGTGGCAAGTTGCCGATATGGGCTTATGTTGAAGTATTAACAATATCAGATATTTCCAGAATGTACGAAATCTTAGAAGAAGATATTCAAAAAAATATAGCAAAAGAATTTGGCTATTATCATAGTTCAGCAAATACACTATTAGCAAATTTGCTTCATAGTGTTACAATTGTAAGAAATATTTGTGCACATGGAGGACGTTTATATAATAGAAATTTTATTCGTAAGCCAAAGCTGTCGTCATGCCAAAAGAAATTGTTACGTATAGAGAATGGTCAGAAAGTTTACGATAGATTGTTTAGTTTTATTTTAGTTATAAGAGCCTTGACTTTACCACAGGATTTTGAAATATTAAAAGAACATCTAATAGAACTAAAAAATAAATATCCATTTGTGGAGATGAGGTATTATGGATTTCCTGATAATTGGAAAGAGATTTTGTAATACTTTTAAGGAAGCTGCATATAATGTAAATGACAGTCTTACAAGCTTAAAGAGCACAATATCGTAAGACATAAAAAGCCTGTGGCGTCTATGCGCTATGGGCTTTCAATTGTTTTTGGAAAAAAGTAATAAGAAGATTAAGTTTATTATATAAAAAGGAATGACATGACATGACAAAACAGGACGCCAGAGCTTTAATGAAACAAAGAAGAAGTGAATTAAGTGAAGAAGAGCGGAATCGGCAGAATGCTGCCATTGCAAAGAAGTTATTTGCTACAAATATTTTTGAAACAATAGAATGGTTTTATCCCTTTGTATCTTATGGAACAGAAGTAGATACTCTGGCAATTATTAGCAAATTGCTTGAAGAAAATAAGAAAAAAAGTAAAGTTAGAATTGCGGTGCCAAAGGTGCAGGGGCAGGAAATGGAATTTTTCGAAATTTGTTCCATGGAAGATTTGGAACCAGGCTATCAGGGGATTTTTGAACCAAAGGTCTCCTGCCCACGTGTAGAAGCCAGAGAAGGTCTTATGCTCTTGCCGGGGCTGGCTTTTGATAAGCAAAGAAACCGGGTTGGCTATGGTGGCGGATATTATGACCGTTATTTAGAGAAATATGGAAATAAGGAACTTCTTACCTGGGCGGTGGCGTATGAATTTCAGATAGTGGATAGGATTGAATGTGAGAAGTTTGATATTCGTCCACAGAAAATAATTACACCAGAGGAAATCACAAAATAAACACAATTTGAACAAAATCTCTTCATAAACCAATCACATTTGGAACATACTTCATAAGTAGAATGTTCTTATCAACAAAAGAGATCAGAACAGAGTAACTGGAAGATAGAGAACGGATTGGAAGGAGAGATTTATATGACGAAAAAAGATTTTTTGAAGGTGACTACTTACGCAGCTGTGTTTGGTTTGGTAGGGGGCATGACTTTTGAAGGCGCAAGCTTTTCAATGAATAAATTGACAGGGAATGTAGTGGTGGAAAGCGATAAAGAGGAAGAAACAAAACCTCTGACCACTACGAAAACTGCTGCATCTTCTGGAAATACCACAGACACTGGAGTTGCAGAGGTGGCGGCGAATGTACTTCCATCTATTGTTGCCATTGATGTAACGGTACAATCCCAGGTGCAGGATTTCTTTGGAAGAAGCTATTCTCAGGAATCAGCGGGAAGTGGTTCTGGTTTTATCGTAGCCCAGAATGAGGAAAGTATTTATATTGTTACCAATAATCATGTGGTGGCGGATGCGTCCAAGGTAACTGTGAAATTTAATGATGAGAGTGTATCAGAGGCGGCTGTGAAAGGAACAGATTCGGACTCTGATCTGGCAGTAGTGGAAATTCCGGTGGAAAGCTTATCATCAGATACATTAGAAAATATTAAGGTGGCAACCTTGGGAGATTCAGAGGAGGTTCAGATAGGAGAACAGGCTATTGCTATTGGAAATGCACTTGGCTATGGAACCTCTGTAACAGTAGGCTATATTAGTGCAAAGGATAGAGAAGTAGCATCGGAAGATGTGAATATGAAGCTGTTACAGACGGATGCTGCCATCAATCCGGGGAATAGTGGCGGTGCTTTGGTGGATGAAGAGGGAAAAGTAATTGGTATTAATTCTGCAAAATATGCAGATGAACAGGTGGAAGGCATGGGATTTGCTATACCGATTACTGTAGCAGTACCAATTATAAATGACATTATTACTGCCCAGAACGTACCAGAAGATCAGCAGGCATATCTGGGGATTAAAGGAACTGATGTGTCCAGCGAATACTCTCAATATTATAATATGCCGGAAGGTGTTTATGTAGGTGAGGTATCTGAAGGCTCTCCTGCAAAAGAGGCAGGAATGTATACCGGGGATATTATTGTGAAATTTAACGGAAGAGAAGTAACTACCATGGCTGGGATGCAGGAGAGATTGGGACGCTGCAAGGCAGGTGACAAGGTAGAAATCGTTGTAAAGCGTATCAATAATGGAGAATATAAAGAAGTTACCTTAGAGGTTACCTTAGGAAAGAAATCAGAATCTCAGGAGAATACAACACCACAAACAGAGATACCAATGATTCCGTAACCTACCAAAGTATACCCTGTGCAAAAAAGTGTAGTGTGCTGCCTGTCAATTTTGAGGAAGTAATATCGAAGTGTGGAATGTTGCCCCACTAATAAGATAACATGGTGATTAAGTGGGGCGTGTCAAAAGGAGCTTGCCCCACTAACAAGATAAAAATGGTGATTAAGTGGGGCGTGTTAAAAGGAGGTTGCCCCACTAACAAGATAAAAATGGTGATTAAGTGGGGCGTGTCAAAAGGATGTTGCCCCACTAATAAGATAACATGGTGATTAAGTGGGGCGTGTTAAAAGGATGTTGTCCCACTAACAAGAAAAAAGCTAGGAATCAGTGGGGTATATTAAAACAAGATTCCCCTACTAAAACGGTAAAGTGAAAATTTAGTAGGGTATGGCAATAAAAATATGCCCCGCTAAATGAACTAAAAGACAAACTAGTAGGGCGTTCAGTTGGTTGATATGATTTGTTTACAAAGAAGAATATAATTAACAATTTTATTGGATAGGAAGTTTGTGTTTAAAGAATAAGATGTCTAGGATAAAATCAAATATATTAGGTGAAATGAGGAGGTATTGATTTGAATGGGCTGAAAAAAAACTTTCACTTGCATGAAATATACCATCCAATCACAGCTGCTCCGTTTAAATGCACGAAGGATTATATGGAATTTGAACCCTGTGATGCATTGAAACCATATATCCGATGTTTTTGGGGAACAAAGAGTCCTATTGTGCAGGACGTTGATAATGATTGTACTAGGGAGATTGTGATACCAGACACCTGTATGGATATTATGTTTACTGTGGATTTGACCAATAATAAAATATACAATAATTTTTGTGGAATAGATGATAGAACCTTTTCTTTATATACTGTTACTGAAGAGCATAGAATTATTTTTTCCTTTGCGATACGTTTTTATGCTTGGGGTGTGTCTATGTTTGCAGAAGAATCTATGAAGAATACAAAAAATTCATTTTTTGATGTAGGTTATCATTTTGAAGGACTCAAGAAGAGAATAGAGCCAATGCTATTTGAGATAAAGGATGTATATCAATTAATTCCAGAAGTAGAAAGAGGACTGCTGGAATTATATAATGAGAAAAAGAAGAATAATATAGTCTTGCAGGCAATTCACTCAATGCTAGTGCATAAGGGGAATATTTTTGTAAATGAGTTACCAAAAGAACTACATATTAGTGAACGACAGTTAGAGAGATTATTTCGGGAATATGTCGGAGTCACTCCCAAGAGTCTGGCTTCTATGATACGTTATCAATATGTATGGAATGATATTGTATATGGTAGACCATTAGATGTGTTGGATACGGTTTATAAATATGGATATTCTGATCAGGCACATTTGTGTCATGATTTCAAGAAATATCATTCGATGAACATTTCGGATGCCAAAGAGTATGCTTTGAAAAGTGTCGGAAATATACAAGAAAATTCGTTCTGTTTTTCCTAAAATGGAATAGGAAAGGCAGGTGATACTATGTCAGATTTAAGCTGTTGTGGGACAAAATGTAAGGAATGTTACTGCTATGGAACGATGTGTAATGGTTGTAATGTTTGTGCAGGAAAGGTTTTTCATGCCCCTGAAGGAAATGCATGTCCCATTTATGAATGTGCCATAAATCAGAAGCAGTTTAAAAACTGTGGAGAATGTAATAAGGTACCATGCAGTATTTGGATGGCAACAAGAGATCCGAAATATACAGATAAGGAATTTGAACAGAATGTTGCCATGAGAGTACAGGCATTAAAGGAGCTGTAGCTAGAAAGTAAAAATAATTTCAAAGTTTGAAGTTATAAAATAAAAAGCCTTGCCGGAACGTAAGATGTTCCAGCAAGGCTTTTTGCTATGATATAGAAAATTGTAAGAAACTATTGTATTTGTTCACTTAGATAATACCAAGAGACCCGAAGCCTTCCATATTTTTTACCATCGTTGCTTTTAAAGCATAGGTAGTCACCCCAAGAGGAGGTATAGTATTTTCCGGGATGCTTGTCTAGTGTAAGCTGTTCAATATTATCTGGCAGTTGTTTATTTCCATTACCTAGTTTGATTTGACGGTCATATTCTTGGATGATTACAATGACATCTCCGTAGTCCTTTACAGAATCAATATCTTTGAAGTAACCATGCTTTTTCAGAGTAGAAAGGGTAGGCTGGTAGCCCCCTGAGAGTCCACCCCATTTTTTCCCACCTACTACAGTTAGTTTGCATTTGTATTTTTTTCCCTCTGTACTAGTGCAGGTGATTGTGCATTTACCAGTTCCTCGCATCTGTAATTTTCCAAGGCTGTCAAGATTAATTACTTTGCAGATTTTTTTGTTGGAGGATTTCCAGTTTTTGACATCAATGCCTTTGGCTACCAATGGAAAATAGGTATAGCAGCCTTTACGGAATCCGGTATAATAATAAGTGGTGAGTTTTGCATAGCTAAGTCCACATTTTTGAATTTTTATTTTTTGGGTATATGTTTTTCCATTGTCTGCAACACAAGAAATGGTAGTTGTTCCCGTTTTCTTGGTTTTAACTGCACCAGTTGAAGCGTTTACTGTAGCTACTGCTTCGTTGGAAGAGGTAAAGCGAACAGCAGAGGCATTTCCATTCATGGTAAAGTTGTATGTATTATTGTTATAAAAAATGGTATCCTCACAAAATAATTCGGCATCTTTTACGGTGATTTTTGTTTTATAGGATGAATTTAATAAACGGGATTTCATAGTAATGGTAGCAGTTCCTTCGGACAAGCCGATTATTTGAATTCCGTTTTTTCCAGTGGTTAGCTTATTTGTAGTATCATAAGTTATTTTACCATCGGCAGCATTGTGAGTGTATGTGACAAAACTTACAATAGAAGCATCACTGGATTGAAAAACCAAATCATCACGAATTTTTTTAGAGGCGCTGTCAAGAGCTGAGGCACTATATTTCATGGTAGAATAGCCAAGTCTTGCTTGGAATGAATGAACTGGCTGGTTCGTATAAATCGTCAAAGAGTAATTGCTTGGCGAGAGATAAAATTCGGAGTAAATACTTGATGCCTGTACTTTTGTATTTTCTGTGCCTAGAAAACCCAAAAGCAGGGAAATGATTAATAGGATTGCATTAAATTTGTATAATTTTTTCATAGGGTACCTCCTAAATTTGATTTCAATGTGGGTATTGCTATTATTATAGCAATAGAATAAGGAATTGTCATTTTATTTATATGAAGAAATATGATAGAATTTGATAGATTAGATACAAAGATAGTATTAAGCTTGAAAGCCTGCAAACCCTTATAAAATAAGGAATGCAACTGGAAGTTTACATTAAGAAACTGCCACTTTCTTGCAGAATTTGGCAGAAATGATATGGTATATCCAGCAAATAAATGAAAGGAAGGGCTTGGTTATGACCACAGGAGAAAAAATTGCAAAACTTAGGAAAGAGAATAATTATACTCAGGAACAGCTGGCAGAACTTTTAGGAGTTTCCAGACAATCTATTAGTAAATATGAATCGGGAATTTCTTATCCGGAGACGGAAAAGTTAATTCGGCTGGGAGATTTATTTGAATGTTCCCTGGATTATTTATTAAGAGACGATGTAGAAGAGCGCAACCCGATGTCTACTGCTGTAGAAAAGGAGGAAATCCCAACAGAAGAAATTGTAGATAGTATATTTCGCAGAGTAGCCTCCTTATCTTTTGAGAAAAAAAGCAAACGAACATTGTTTGGTATGCCACTGTGGCATGTAGGAAAAGATGCAAAAGCTGTGATTGCGGTAGGATTGAAGGCAAAAGGAATTATTGCAATCGGATTTCGGTCTGTAGGTGTGATTTCTGTTGGGATGTTATCTATCGGTGTGTTGGCATTAGGTTCTTGCGCCATTGGACTATTGTCGGCTGGTGCATTAGCACTGGGAGGTGTGGCAGCTGGTGCTATGGCAGTAGGTATTGTGGCAGTAGGTGCAGTGGCAGTTGGTGAATTTGCGGGAGGAGCCTTAGCAATAGGTCATTATTTTGCATATGGAGAACATGCAAACGCTATGTTTGCTATTGGGGAAACAAAAGCAAATGGCTCTGTATTTGAAATAGTTGGCGACTTAACTGCCAGTGATAAGAAAGTACTGATAAAGGAAATGTATCAGAGGGTGCCAAGGATATATCATTGGATTGTAAAAGTGCTGGCAGGATTGGTGTAAAAGTAAATTGATTTGAGAAAATTAGGTATCGTTTTTTTTTGTTGAAGGAATCAGGGAGGAATCTGAGCAGGTTAGCAGGTATCAGCTGTTACCAGAGGTGGTGGATTGTATCTGTTTTTTACTATTAGTTAAAAAAATTAAATGTTATTTAACAATGATTCAATTGTATTGTATAAAAGTTCTTGTTATGATTTATACACAAAAACTTTTGAAAAAAATTGGAGGCATGTTAATGAGCATTGGAGAAGTAATTAGGAAATATAGAAAAGAAAATGGATTAACACAGGAGGAAATGGCAAATAGACTAGGAGTGACTACTCCTGCAGTTAATAAGTGGGAGAATGGAAACTCGAATCCTGATATTGAGTTGTTAGTTCCAATTGCAAGGCTGCTGCATATTTCTCTCGATACATTGATGTCCTTTCGGGAAGAATTATCACCACTTGAAATTGCGGGGATTATTCAAAAACTGGATAATATGTTTCATTCGGAAGGCTTTGAGAAAGTATTTGTGGAAGCAAAACGAAGAATAAGGGAGTACCCAAATTGCAATATGCTTATATGGCAGATTGCTGTTATATTAGATGCAAGAAGATTAACTGGTGATTGCAAAGAACCAGAAAAGTATGATGAACAGATTAATGCTTGGTATGAGATCGCATTGGGCGATGAGAATGAAGAAATAAAACGACACGCAGCCGATTCATTATTTGGATTTTACTTGAGAAAAAAAGAATATGAAAAGGCAGAAAAGTATCTGCATTATTTTTCCGATAAAGATCCTATGAAAAAAATATATCAGGGAAGATTGCATAAGGAAAAGGGAGAAAGTGAAGAGGCATATAAATTGTTTGAGAGTGTAATATTTTCAGGATATCAGTCATTGAATGTTACATTCTCATTGATAATAGCTATGGCAATTGAGGAAGGTGATATCCAGAAGGCTCGCTACTTGGCAGAAAAGACAGGAGCAATAGCAGGTGTTCTTGAAATGGGTAAATACCATGAATGTTTATCAATGCTTGATGTGGTTTGTGTAGAGAAGAATGTTCAGGAGACATATAATGTGGTGTCGCAGCTGCTAAAGAGTATGGATAGCCTGTGTGATTTTCAGAAATCAAGGTTATATCAGCATATGAGTTTTACTGAGCAGAAAAGTTCATTTGTAAAGGATTTGAAAGAAAAGATACTAGAGGGATTTCATGATCAGGAATCTTTTGGATACATGAGGGGAAATACCGACTGGGAAGAATTAATTGCACAATAACAAAATATAGTAGAATATCAAAAGGAATCGTAGACGAAACCCATTTTTTGACTTTTTGATTCGCAGGAGATAGAATACCAAAGGGAGAGATGTAAAATATATTAATGAAGAATTGCTTTAAGGTATAAAACTTTAAGGTATAAAAGGAGAAACGCGAAAAATGAATATTTTATTAGATACCCATACTCACACCATAGCCAGCGGCCACGCCTATAATACCATTAACGAAATGGCACAGGCGGCCCAAAGAAAAGGCTTGCAGCTTTTAGGTATTACAGAGCATGGACCTGCTATGCCGGGAGCTGGTCATGAATTTTATTTTCTGAATTACCGGGTATTACGCCGGGAAAAATATGGTGTAAAGCTGCTGTTTGGCTGTGAGTTAAATATTATTGATTTAGAGGGAAATGTGGATTTGTCCAGAGGTTCTTTAGAACAGTTGGACGTTGGGATTGCCAGTATGCATCCACCATGTGTAAAAAGTGGAAGCCGGCAGGAAAATACCCACGCATATTGTAAGGCTATGGAAAATCCCTATGTGAATATTATTGGGCATCCCGATGATGGAAGATTTCCAGTGGATTATGAAGAGTTGGTGCTGGCAGCTAAGGCAAATCATGTCCTATTGGAGATAAATAACAGCTCACTGAATCCGGTGGGATATCGTAAGGACAGTGCAGAAAACGACCGGAAAATGCTAGAGTATTGTATGAAATATCAGGTTCCAGTTATATTGGGAAGTGATGCTCATACAGAAGATGATGTAGGAGAGGTAGGATATGCTGTCGACGTGTTAAATCAAGTAGGATTTCCGGAGGAGCTGGTAGTCAATACTTCTTTAGAAAAATTTTTGTCTTATATACCAAATGGGAAATGTTAGTGTTGGACTAACATTTCCCATTTTCTTTTTATCAGGATTCTTTTTGTTCTTTTTTGTTTCCTAAAGTATCATCAATAATATTTTCAATAATGGATTTTTTTACCCAAACATCAAAGCTTAACATACAGATAAAAGAAAAGGTGCTTAATAAATTCTTGTCTTCCGGATCTGTTACATCAGAAAAAGTCTGCTTAGACTGTTTTAGCTTTCTGATAATATCCTTTACCTGAGAGTCCATGTTTTCCTTCTGTAAATCTACAATTTCTTTATATATATCATTTAGAGTAAGCCCATCCTTCTGACCGAAAAAGCGTTCAGAAAGAGGATTTAAAATACTTTGAATATCACTAATAGATAAAAAGTTTTTTAGATAATAAATATAGATTAACAAAAACATGTGCTCACTGGAATATTTTTTCTTCTCAGGAGGAGGGAGCAGGTTATTTTTCGTATAATTATTAATCATGGTTTTGGTTAGAATTTTATCATCTTCAAAACGCTTGGAAGAACTTAAATGTTCATTCATAAAGGTAGTTACCTGATCCATATATAAATCAATATTTGGAATATCTCCCGGAGTAATATAATCAATATTTTGAATGCTGCGGATTAAATCCAGCATTTCGTTGGTGTATTTCTTCTGCATGGTATTCTCCAATCCTTTTTGAAAAATCTTTGCGTACATTCATAACATTATATCCTATTTGAAATCAGATAGCAAGAAAGGGGACTTTAAAATCTTTTTATGATGGAACAATTTAAAGATTATTGCATAGAATGTAAAAAGGTATCTGTCTGAGGGAGCGGGAGCTGTATGGAACGAAAATATCGAGTCAAGCCGGTAAAGCATAAGCATGGAAGGGGATGTAAAACCACACCTTCGGTTCAGGATCCGGTTCTTACCAGAAAAATATCGGGGAAGTTTAAAATACAGGAAGATATTTTGGTTAAAGCGCCAGTGCTTACCAGCTATGGAAAATATCGGTTATGCATTGAAAATTATCGTAGTATTCTGGAATATCGGGAGGAGCAAATCCGAATTCAGACCAAATTAGGGAAAGTATCTGTGCAGGGGCAGCACCTGATGATTGCTTACTATCGGGATGATTGTATGTGTATCGTGGGAGAAATCTCTCATATTCAATATGAATGAAATTAAATGGAATAAATTTAAATCAATACATTCAAGCTGAATTTGGATATTTTTGGAAGAGTAATATGCTGAAAAAAGAAAACATTAGAAGGGGATGGCAAATGAAATGATGGATGGAATGGTACATAAAATAACTGGCTGGTGTAAAGGCTATGTAATGGTTAAAATATCTGGTGGTCAGGCAGAACGTTTTATTAATCTTTGTCGTAACCATGGTATTTTCTGGTGGGATTTGAGATGGAACAAAAAGAGAGAAGCTGTTTTTGGCTGTGTCAGTCGGCAGGATTATTATAAGATGCGTCCATTGGTGCAGAAAACCAGAGTTTTTCCAGTGGTAACAGAACGCTTTGGAGGCGTTTTCTGGCTACAAAGGGCGAAACAGCGTCAGAGCTTTTGGTGGGGAATTGCTGGTTTTCTTTTTTTGTTGTTTTTTTTATCCAGCCGCATATGGGGCATTCATGTGGAAGGACAATCGTATCATTCTAAGGAAAGCATGTTGCGTTATCTGGAATCTATTGGAATATATGGTGGAATGGCAGCAAATGCAGTGGAGTGTAGTGAAATTGAGGAAAATATCCGAAAGACCTTTCCAGATATCGGATGGGCTTCGGTGGAAAAAGCAGGAAGTAAGTTGTACGTTCGTTTAGAAGAAGTGATTTTGCTAGAAGAAGAGGCAGAAAAAAAGCCAAGAAGTCTTGTGGCAGAGGAGGATGGTCAAGTGGTGTCTATTGTTACAAGAACAGGTACTGCGAAGGTACGAGCCGGTGATTTGGTAAAGAAAAACCAGACATTAATTTCAGGAAAAGTAAAAATAATAGGAGATAATGAGACTTTGGTAGATAAAAAAGCAGTAAATTCTCAGGGAACTGTAGTATTACGATGTCAAAAGTTTTATGAAGACCCTTTAGAAAAGAATTATCAAAGGAAGGAATATACAGAAAGAGAGCTGGATATCTATCAGATTCAGATGTTGGGAAAAAATCTTTTTCTTTATAATCCGCTAAATTATTTGGAAACTTATGAAAAATATGATATAATCCGTGAAGGTGGGCAACTATGTCCATTTCTTTCCCTGCGTTTTCCAGTTTCTATCTGGAAAAAGACCTATCTGGAAACCAATTATCAGCCAGACTGCTATAGTAAGAAGGAAGCAAAGAAAGTATTAGGCCAAAGATATGAGTATTATATCGAACAGATGAAACAGGCTGGTTGTTATGAAATCTCGGGAGAACTTCAGATACAGGATGCTGGAGATTCCTGGATAGGCAGTGCGAATATTGTTTATTCTAAAGAACAGGAGAGCTATCAAGAGGTTCCTCTTTCATGGGAGAAAATGGGGAAGAAAAACGTGTCCCAGCAGGCTGAGTAATCTGGGAAAAAGGAAGGAAACAAGAAACATGGCAATTATGGAAAATATTATTGAGATACCTGCAGAACACGAAAAGAATATTTTCGGAAGCTGCGATGCGTATATCAAAAAGATAGAAAAAAATCTTAATGTCACTATGGTGGCAAGAGATGGAAACCTGAAACTAGTAGGAGAAGGACAGCAAGTAAAGACCGCGGAAAGCATTCTTATGCAGCTACTGGAATTGTCCAGAAGGGGGAATACCATTACAGAGCAGAATGTAGACTATGCATTAGCATTATCTATGGAAAATAGAGAGTCTGAGCTGGTGGAGATTGATTCGGATATTGTTTGCCGTACTATACAGGGAAAACCAATCAAACCAAAAACCACAGGTCAGAAGAAGTATGTAGACCAGATTCGGAAGAAGATGATTGTATTTGGAATCGGTCCAGCAGGTACGGGTAAGACCTATTTGGCAATGGCTATGGCAATTGAAGCATTTAAACGAGACGAAGTAAGCCGGATTATTTTAACACGACCAGCCATTGAGGCGGGAGAAAAGTTAGGATTTCTTCCTGGAGATTTGCAAAGTAAGGTGGATCCATACTTACGCCCGTTGTATGATGCCCTTCATCAGATTATGGGAGTAGACAGCTATCTTCGGAATGTGGAAAAGGGCTTAATTGAAGTGGCTCCTTTGGCATATATGCGAGGACGTACTCTGGATAATTCCTTTATTATTTTGGATGAGGCACAAAATACCACACCAGCTCAGATGAAGATGTTTTTAACACGTATTGGATTTGGTTCCAAAGTAGTAATTACCGGTGACCAGACCCAGAAGGATCTTCCAGTAGGGACAAGCTCTGGCTTGGATCAGGCAATTACTGTTTTGAAGAATGTAGAGGATATAGGTTTTTCCTTTTTAAATAATAAGGATGTAGTTCGTCATCCGCTGGTTCAACAGATTGTTACTGCTTATGATGCCTACGAGAAAAAGCAGGCATATAAAGAAAGCAGAAAGAAGGAACAGGGAGGACGACATGGAAAGTAAAAAAGAAAAAAGACTATTTTCTGGTGTAGTGTATCTTTCACTGATATTAAGTGCATTGATTTGCGCCTGTCTCAATGGAATGACACTGACAGGAGCCTTAGTAAGATGCTGTTATGCTCTGATATTGGGGGCTGTGTTTATTTTGATTCTTCGTTGTAAGGAGGAACTCTTGTGGAACCAGATTGAAGATAAAGTTTTATACCTTATGACTTTTGTGATTTCCGTTTGTTTAACGGCAGTAGCATCAAGATTTTCCGTAGGAATGTATTGGATGCTTCTTCTGGCAGTAGCAGGATGTATGAAGGAAATAGGCATAAAGGTTGCATCCTGTGGTATGCTGCTTGCAGTATATGTAACGCAGGCATTTGTAGTGCATCAGGAAATAGGACAGTTTGAATATTATCTGATTATGGGAATTGCCCTTGTACTTATTCAGACTCTGATAAAGCAAAGAACGGAAATTCCTTATGCGGGAGTGATTTTAGTAGCACTCTCCCTTGCTTTGTTAGTAGTGCAAAGCGGATTTGATTTTGCTTATCTTTGGGAAAGAAAACATGAGGGACTTTTAGAAATCAGCAGTCTTGTATTTTTAGTTTTATTTAGTGCTTTGATTCCTTTAGGAAAGGAAGCTTTTGAGAAAAAAGAGAAGGTGAACAAGCATTTAGAAGCTGAAATGATGGAATTTATGCAGGATGATTTTCCATTAATGCAGCAATTAAAGGAAAATGAGTCCTTATATCATCATTCCTATGAAATCAGCCGGATTTCCACCTTAGCAGCAAAGTCTATCGGCTGTAATAGTGTATTAGCAGGAGCCGGCGGAATGTATCATGAGGTAGGAAGGCTGGTGAGCTCTGACGGTTATATGGAATGCAGTATGCGTCTGGCAAAGGAACATGGTTTTCCAGAAGAATTAAAAAATGTAATTAAGCAGCATAATACAGGAAGTGAAGTTCCAAAAAGTACGGAAGCAGCAATTGTTATGCTTAGTGACTGCATCATTTCTACCGGAGAATTTTTAGAACGTAGTGGAAAAAGAGCAGCCATATCGGATGAAAAATTAGTAAATAGTATTTTTGCTAACCGAAAATCAAAAGGAAGTTTGGAACAATCAGGTTTATCTGAAGAACAATTAGATATTTTGGAAGAATTTTACATTTCAAATACCTTTGTAAATTAAAGAAAGAGGTTACTTATGACCATTTTAATGGAAAATGAAACGCAGGAGCAATTGGATTTTGATTACGAACAGGTGCTGAAAGAGGTAATAGCCCAGGCGGCAGAGCAGGAAGAGTGTCCCTATGAGTTTGAAGTGAATTTAACACTGACAGACAATGAGGGAATCCGGGAATTAAACCGGGAATTTAGAGAATTAGATGTGCCTACGGATGTATTATCTTTTCCGATGATTGAATACGAGGTTCCGGGAGATTTTTCTCATTTAGAAGATGAATTATATCAGCTTACTTGCTTTCATCCGGAAACCGGAGAATTATTAATCGGTGATATTGTTGTTTCTGTGGAAAGAGCCAAAGAACAAGCAAAGGAATATGGACATTCTTTAAAGAGGGAAATGAGCTTTTTGGTAGCACATAGTATGCTTCATTTGTTTGGTTTTGACCATATGGAAGAAGAAGAACGTATGATAATGGAAAAGAAACAGGAAAAGATACTGCAAAGTTTAGGGATTGTAAGAGATTAAGAAGGGAAAAAGAGTAGAATGGAAGCAGAAAAGAGAAAGAAGGAAACGGCAGGAAGCTTTCTGAAGCAGGGAAGTATACTGGCAGCAACTTCAATAATTGTACGAATGATAGGGCTGATTTACCGTATCCCTATGGCAAATGTTATTGGAAATGAGGGAAACGGAATTTATTCTGCTGCTTATGAAATATATAATATTTTATTAATTATATCTTCTTATGGAATGCCTATGGCAGTTTCAAAAATGGTTTCTGCCAAATGTGCGGAAAGGAAATATAAAGAGGCATATCATCTTTTCCGATGTTCTATGATTTTTTCGCTTTGTACCGGTGGTCTTGCAGCATTATTTATGTATTTTGGTGCAGACTGGTTAGAAAAGAATTTTTATTCTGGTTATTATGGTGTTGCGATTCCTTTAAGAGTGCTGGCTCCAACCATTTTTATGGTGGCAATTATGGGAACCTTACGTGGTTTGTATCAGGGTAAGAAAACCATGCTTCCTACAGCGGTTTCTCAGGTTTTAGAGCAGGTTATCAATGCCATTGTCAGTGTATCAGCAGCATATTTGTTGATGCGGGCACACAGTGCTTCGGATAAGTTTTCTGCATGGGGAGCAGCAGGTGGCACATTAGGCACGTGCTTAGGTGCAGCCACTGCATTGATTATTTTACTGTTTATCTATTTGATTTATCGTCCAGTAATGCATAAACAGGAGAGACGTGACCGGGTTTCTGTACAGATGTCCATGAGCCAGACCTACAAATTGATTCTCCTTACGGTGATTCCAATTATTTTAAGTCAGACAGTGTATCAGCTTAGTGGAATTATTGATATGTCTATTCTGAATGCGGTTTTAGGTGGAAAAGGATATGAGAGTGAAAAAATCAGTACCTTATTAGGAATATACAGTACCAATTATCGGACTTTGGTTAGTGTTCCCATTGCTATTTCTACTGCGATTGCATCTTCTATGATTCCAAGTCTGGTTACAACCTATCTGGCTGGTGAGATGAAAAATGTACATCAAAAAGTGAATATGGCAGTGCGTTTTAATATGATTATTGCTTTTCCGTCTGCTGTGGGAATGGCAGTATTGGCAGAGCCCATTATTCGTGTTTTATTCCCAGCTTCTGATTTTAAAATGGGAAGTATGATGATGATTTTAGGTTCGTCCTGCATTATCTTCTACGCATTATCTACTGTCACCAGTAGTGTGTTACAGAGTGTTGATAAGATGTCAAATCCAGTGAAGAATTCCTTGATTTCATTGATTGTCCATGTGGTTTTGGTATGGGGGCTGATGCAGTTTACCAGTATGGGTGTCTATGCATTAGTTATCGGAAATGTAACCTATCCAATGTTAGTTTGCTATTTGAATGGAAGAGATGTAAAGAAATATTTAGGATGGAAGCAGGAAGTGACCAAGAGCTTCTGTATTCCATTTTTAGCATCTATTGTTATGGGAATTGTAACATTTGTAGTATTTAAAGGACTCTATATTTTAACCCATAGTAATTTGGTTGCAATGATACCAGCCATTGCAGTGGCGATTTTATTGTATTTTGTACTTGTTTTAAAATTAAAGGGAATTAATCGGGAAGAATTATATGAATTTCCGATGGGACGCAGAATGTCAATTCTTGCGGATAAATTACATTTATTAGACTAAAATAATCGAAATGCATCAGGATAAGTTTTAATATAATAACAATAGCTTTTTATAAAAAGGAAGAGGGGACAGAATGCAGAAAATTACCCGGGAACTGATTAAACGTATGGCTTCTTCGGAAAGAGTGTATTACAGAGGAATGCGTTATTACGCTGCCCATGCGGTCTCGAAAGTGACTTGGAATGAAGGCAATGGACAGTATAAAGGGATTGTACGTGGTGGTAATCAATATATGGTTATGGTTCAGTCCGGGGAAGACTCGGAACTAAAGTATGACTGTAATTGTCCTTCTCATATTAAAATGAATGGCGCCTGCAAGCATGTAGTAGCAATGCTTTTGTTTATTTCTGATTATCAGCAGAGAGAGTCTGTACAGGAGTCTTTAGAGGGTGAAGATAAAACAGCATATCAGATTATTGAGTATTTTAGAAAAAGAGAGTATCGTGGTCTGACCCCACGTTATTATCATCTTGGGCTTTGTATTACAATTCCATCCTTATTAAAGAATCAGAATACGAAGGCATTCTTAGGTCTATCTGCCGGAGCCGAGAAAATGTATAAGGTTTCTAATACTAAAAAATTTATTGGAGAGTATTACGAGGAAAAGGATATTACGTTAGGGAAGCATTTTCACTTTGTGGCAGGAGAGTGTGCATTTGATGAAGCCTCAGAACGGGTTATGGAGTATCTGACAGAAATCTATGAGATTCAAGAAACCTTAGGGAAAACCTATTATTCTAATTTGTTTAATCGTCAAGAAATGGCTCTTTCTAAGAATATGCTAAAAAAGCTATTACAGTTGGCAGAGGGGTTGCCTTGTCAGCTATCTTTTGGTGGAAAAATTTTAGAAGATGTTCAGATTGTTCAGGGAAATCCAGAGGTTTCTATGGATTTACAGATGAAAGATGATGTGTTACGTGTCCAAAATGGTGGACAGCAGCCTATTTTTTCTATGACGGATGATGGCTCCATTCTGTTATATGATAATAAAATCTATCTTCCAACGAAGGAATACATTTGTAACTTGCTTCCGTTCTATGCCAGTGTGTTTGCTTATCAGAACCGTTTTTTGGATTTTCGGGGAGAAAATAGAAAGCGATTTATCGAAAAGGTATTGCCAGTAATAAAGAAGTCCATGTCCCTTCAGGTGCCGGAAGAGATTCATAAAAATTATATTGTGGAGCCATTACAGCCTAAAATATATCTGGATATTAATCGGACAAAGAAAAAATTCTGGGTTAGTGCAAAGATTGAATTTTGTTATGGACAGTATGGAATTAATCCATTAAAGGAAGAGAATCAGACTGGAGATGTGATTCTGGTACGGGATCGGGAAGAAGAAGATAATCTGACGCAGGTGTTGTATGATTTGAATTTTCAGGTTTCTGATGAACTGTTTATTTTGAAAAATGAGGAAGAGATTTTCTTTTTAATGACGGAAAAAATTCAGCTTTTAACAGATAAATTTGAAGTGTTTTATTCCAAGGAATATAAAAAACTCAATGTAAAAAAGATTGGGAATTTATCGGCGGGAATCCGTTTGAATACAGATATTAATCTGCTAGAGGTGGATTTAGGATATACACAGATTCCCAAGGAAGAATTGGAAGATTTTTTTCGTTCCATTCGTTTGAAACGGCGGTATTATCGTCTGAAAAATGGAGCATTTATTGATTTGGAGCAGGAAGAATCCCAGTTAAATTCTTTGAAATGGTTTTTGGAAAATGGAAAGGTGGGAGAGGAAGGTAAGCTGTCCTTCCATCAAAGTGCAGCAGCATATTTGGAAAGTATGTTTCCCAAAAATAGTAAAATATCCAAGGAAGAAAGCTATGAAAAACTAGTAGAGGATTTGAAGCATCCCGAGAAAATGGTATGGGAGATTCCTGAAAGGATACAGGCAGTGCTGCGTCCCTATCAGGAGGTGGGCTACCAATGGCTGAAAAATTTGTCTCACTATGGAATGGGTGGTATTCTTGCGGATGATATGGGTCTGGGAAAGACCTTGCAGGCAATTTTATATATTTGTTCTTATCCGGGAGAGAAGTCCTTAATTGTGTGTCCCACATCCTTAGCCTACAATTGGCAGGAGGAATTTGAAAAGTTTGCACCCTCTGTTCGGACTTGTATTGTGCAGGGAACACCGGAGGAACGGGAAAAAATTATACAAGAAACCACAGAGGACTATGATGTTTGGATTACGACCTATCCTTTAATAAGAAAGGATACGAAAAGTTATCAGAGCCGAAGCTTTGACCATATGTTTCTGGATGAAGCACAGTTTATAAAAAATCCAAATTCTCTTGGTGCAAAAGCAGTGAAAAGCATATCAGCAAAACATCGTTTTGCCCTGACAGGTACTCCTATTGAGAATACCTTGACGGAGCTGTGGTCCATTTTCGAGTTTGTTATGCCGGGGTTTTTACCAAAATATTCTAAGTTTCAGGAGCGGTATGAGCGTCCCATTCTAAAGGAGCAAAATGAAAAACGGTTGAAGGAGTTGAAAATGCGGATTCAGCCTTTTGTCTTGCGTAGAATGAAGAAGGATGTATTAAAGGAACTGCCTGACAAGATTGAAACCAAACGAATGGCGGAAATGACCAGTAAGCAGAAGAAGATTTATTTATCCTACTTGTCCCGGATTCAGGCAGAAATACAAGAGCAAAGCAGCCTGCAGACCGGAGAAGGAAGAATGCAGGTGCTGGCTGCTTTAACCAGACTTCGTCAGATTTGTTGTCATCCGGCTACCTTTATTGAAAATTATCATGGCGGCAGTGGAAAAATGGATTTGCTTATGGAACAATTACCAGGAATTTTAGAAGGGGGACATAGTGTAATTATTTTCTCACAGTTTACGACGATGCTTAATTTAATCGCAGAAGAACTGGATGAACAGCAGATTGTATATTATTATTTGTCTGGTTCCACGAAGCCAGAGCAAAGAAAGCAGTATGTGAAAGAATTCAATCAAGGAAAAGGAAAGGTTTTTTTAATTTCTTTGAAAGCAGGAGGAACGGGCTTGAATCTTACAGGAGCTGATACGGTGATTCATTTTGATCCATGGTGGAATCCGGCAGTGGAGGAACAGGCTACCGACCGTGCCTATCGTATTGGGCAGAAAAAGAAGGTTCAGGTGATTAAGCTGATTATGAAGGATTCCATAGAAGAAAAGATTGATGCTTTACAGAAACGAAAGAAACTATTGTCAGAAAATATGATTGAAGCAGGGGAGGTCTTTGTAAATCAGTTGTCTATGGAAGAATTAATGGAATTGTTTCAGGAATAAATAACAATGTTAAGGGAAAAGAAAAAAATGTCTTGCAATCCTAAATCCCTTGTGTTATAGTAATGTGGTTGTGAGTAGAGATATTCCTCTGTTACGGTTGCGAAAAGCACATAAGTATTAAGAATGTCAAAATATGAAGGAGGTCACACACATGAACGATATTATTAAATCTATCGAAGAAGCACAGTTAAAAGAAGTTGCAGATTTCAACGTAGGTGATACCGTTAAGGTATACGCAAAGGTTATCGAGGGTAGCAGAGAGCGTATCCAGGTATACGAAGGAACTGTTCTGAAGAGACAGAATGGTGGCGCAAGAGAGACTTTCACAGTTAGAAAATTCTCTAACGGTGTAGGTGTAGAAAAGACTTGGCCATTACATTCCCCAATCATCGACAAGATTGAAGTAGTACGTAGAGGTAAAGCTAGACGTGCGAAATTATTCTATCTTCGTGACAGAGTTGGTAAAGCTGCAAAGGTTAAAGAGCTGGTTAAATAATCAGATTATAAAACGTGCAGACAAAAGCCATCCGCTAAGGCGGGTGGCTTTTTTTCGTGTGTGAATTTAAGATAACTAATTATTTGGTTTCTGTTTTTGGAAAAGTTAAAAGAGTAGAAACAGGGATGTTCAAAACATTTGCAATTTCAAATAAGGTCTCTAAAGAAATTGAGGTTGGCATATTAGTTGCTTCTATATTACTCATATGCGTTCTGCTGATTCCCACAGCTTCAGCTAATTGAAGCTGTGTAAGTCCTTTTAGTTTTCGATGATAAGCGATATTAAGTCCGATTTGTTTATATTCCAATTCATATTTATTTTTCATGATATTCTCCATTTTGAACCATTTGTCTATTTTTATTCCATTTCAAATAAGTTTTTATTTGATTTATTAACTTATTTGGTTGTTCTTAGATGTATCTATTTAGTGTAATGGCAATAAAAAGAAGTATAAACAATCTATAAATATGTAAATGCAAAGTATAATATTGCAAATGCATACATTTGTATGATATAATTTCTAGTGCAATGCATTGTTTTGGGTTTGAAATACTTTTAAGGAGGAAAAAATATGCAAAAGTGCTATCAAAAGAAACGGTTATTAAAAAAGGTGCTATCAATTATTTTGTGTATAGCAATGTTTGTAGGGGTAATTGGGATTCCTGCGGAAGGAGTACAAGCAAAAGAGTATCAATCAGGAAATTGGAGCTATGTATTGGAGGAAGATGGAAGTGGAATTTGCGTTACTAGCTATAGAAATAGCACTATAGATAATGAAAGTACACTTACTGTCCCAGAAAGTATTGATGGATATTCTGTTTTGGGAATTAGTTCGTATGATAATTATTTTTTTAGTTACGACTCAATAATAACAGAAATTATTTTACCAGATACATTAACTTATATTGGAGAAGATGCATTTGATGAGGAGGTAAATCTAAAAAAAGTTCAAATTCCAAATAGTGTAGTATCTATAGGAAGTAGGGCATTTTATAAATGCAAATCTTTAGAGGAAGTAGTGTTTTCTGATAATATGGATTCCATAGGTGATTATGCTTTTTATGGATGTACTTCTTTAGAGAAGATACAAATACCTGCTTCCGTAAAAAGTGTTGGTTATGCTGCATTTTGTGACTGTAGAAGTTTACAGGAATTTGATGTTTCAGAGAACAATACAGAATATTTTGATAAAGATGGGGTTCTTTGTACTTCATCCGGTGTTTGGGATGAAGAAGATAATTATTTAGGTGATTACGGAACAAAAGTGATTTCTTATCCAGGTGGAAAAAAAGGCAATTTTCATATTGAGGAAAATATGTATTTAGATGAATTTGCTTTTGTAAATGCATTATCTTTAGAAAGTTTTACTATAGATGAAAATAATATAGATTATAGTGTTGTAGATGGCGTTTTATATTCTGGTGATAAAAAACAATTACAAGTGTTTCCTTGTGCGAAAACTGGAAAATTTAATATTCCAGAAGGAACAGAAGGAATTCAAACGAATGCCTTTTCAAATAGTAGTCTTAGTGAAATAGTAATACCAGATAGCGTAACATGGTTGGGAAATTACGCATTTTATCAATGTAATAATTTAACGAAATTATTGATTGGAAAAAATCTTCCTTATGATGAGTTGAACAGGTGTGGATATTTAGAAACAGATAAGAATCTGTCTGAGATTAATGTATCATCAGAAAATACCACAATGACAACGGTGGATGGGGTGATTTATAATGCAGAAATAACAAAACTTCTTTTTGTTCCTTTGGGATATGCTGGAAGACTTGAATTACCAGATACCGTAGAAACAGCAGATAGGCGTTCTCTTCATGGATATGATGAGGGGAAAAATATACATTATTATGCGGAAAAAATCACAGAAATTTATTTAGGGAAAAATTATGCAGGATTTGAAGGAGAAATATATGGTTCTGATGGCGAAACCGTTGTAAAGAAAATGAATGTCTGTACGCTTGGATTGGGGATTACTTCACTATCAAAATTTGAAGTGTCTGAGGAAAATACATCATTTTGTGCGAAGGAGGGATGGTTGTATTCTGCTGATGGTAAAATATTAATTGATTGTCCAAAAACTTTATCTGGAGAGATTGTAATTCCGGATGGGGTGACAGCGATACCGCAATTTGGAGATATGTTTTATAAGTGCTTAGAATCAGTGACAGCAGTTACAATACCAGCCAGTGTAACGGAAATGAATATGTATAGTAGTCTTGGAAGAAACGACCTGACTATATATGGTTATGAAGGAAGTGTGGCAGAAGCCTGTGCAGAATACTGGTCTTGTCCATTTGTTGCATTGAATCAGAATACGGATTCACCTTCCATACCGCCATCTGAAGAAATTACTCCGCCATCCCAAGTACAGAGCCCATCTCCATTAGAAATGGAAGATTTCGATGTATATCTAGGATATGCCAATGCGGATTGGACAGAATCCTTCTTTCAGGACAGTACACATAGTGTGAAGATTACACAGGACGATACCTATTCCATATCCTTTACTGCAATAAGTGATACAACAGATATTCAGGTGTTGACATTAGATACAAAACTAACAACGATTCCGGCTGATTTTATTATTATTCCTAAGAATCTAACAGTAGGAAATCAGAGTTATCATTTAGAAAGTGGAACTGCTATAGGAGACGAAAACGCAAATTATAGAATTTCTATTAGAAATCCATTTGATGGAACGACAGATGCTTTGGGAGCAAATCCTGTTCCTGTTAAGGCAGGAGAGGTTGTAACTGTGGAGTTCTCTGTGGCAGGAACGGGGAAAACAGCTCCTGTTGTAACTGCTACACCGGATATAACAACTTCTCCGACAACCACTCCCGCAGTAACTGCAAAGCCAAAAAAGGAAACAAAAGAAGTATCTAAGCCAGATAGGGTAAAATGGAAATCCTGTAAAGGGAAAAAGTGGGGAAGAATTGCTGCAAAATGGAAAAAGGTATCAGGAGCAGATGGTTATCAGATTCAATATGCCAGAAAGAGAAGTTTTAAAGGGAAAAAATCAGAAACGGCATATGGTAAATCTACCACACTTTGGTTGAAGTCAAAGAAAACGTATTATGTCAGAGTAAGGGCATATAAGTATGGAAACATTAAATATAAGGTATATGGAAATTGGAGTACCGTGAAGAAAGTAAAAACAAAAAAGTAATCGTGATTTAGCAAAAGGGAATAGAGAGTAACAAGCAGAAGAAATCATAAGAAGGTGGTTTCTTCTGCTTTTTCTATACAGTTTTATTTGATATATAGTCCGATTTTCAGTATAATATAACCAGTTTTTTTAAAAAAAAGTATTTATTTGAAAAAATTGGAAAATATACAGAAAAGGAAAGGTTAAAAAATGTATTCATTTCAAAGTAGAATTCGTTATAGTGAATTGGCAGAAAATGGTTGTTTAAGTTTGGACAGCTTAATTAATTATATGCAGGATTGTGTCTGTTTTGAGTCGGAAGAGCTGGGAGCAGGCATGGAGCAGTTGTCAAAGAGAAATCATACATGGGTTTTGAATTTCTGGCAGATTGTCATTGAACGTTATCCGAAGATGGGAGAGAATATGACTATTGCGACTCAGGCCTGTGGTTGTGAGAAGATGTTTGGATTCCGGAATTTTATGCTGACAGATGAGAAGGGGGACTATATTGCTAAGGCAAATTCTATCTGGACTCTGATTGATCAGGAGAAAGGTCGCCCAATTATTGTATCTCAGGAGGAAGCAGATTTGTATGGGAATGCCGAGCCGATTGAGATGGACTATGCTCCTCGGAAGATTTCAGTTCCGGAAGGTGGAGAGTCCAGAGATTCTTTCGTGGTACAGGAATATCATTTGGATACGAATCACCATGTTAATAATGGACAGTATGTACGTATGGCTTCGGCATATATTCCAAAAGGAACACATGTGAAAGAATTGAGAGCAGAATATAAGAAGCAGGCTTTACTTGGTGATGAAGTGTTTCCTGTGGTATATGCGTCAGAGGAAGGATATTTGGTTGCACTGAATAATAGCGCAGGAAAGGCATATGCTGTCATTCAGTTTTTGCTCTAATTGTAACGAAAGACGGATGGTGGGGCTGTCTTTAGATAAAATTATGATAAATGGAGGATTATTTATGAGGAAAAGGTTGAGGAAACTATGGTCAGTGGCTTTGACAGCTGCACTTACACTATCTGCTATTGTAGTACCGGGAACTCCAATGGAAACTACTGCAAAGGCAGACACTACATTTGATAATCTGAATCAAAGTCAGATTACTGAAGCAATGGGGGCTGGCTGGAATCTTGGTAATCAGCTGGAGGCGGTTGATGATGGAATTCCGTGGGAAACCAACTGGGGAAATCCGGTGATTCAGGAGGAGTTAATTCTGGCTGTAAAGGATGCAGGCTTTAAGTCTATTCGTATTCCGGTATCTTATCTGAGTATGATTGGCAGTGCTCCAAACTATACCATTCAGTCTTCCTGGCTGGACAGAGTGCAGGAAGTAGTAGACATGTGTGTTGAGAATGATATGTATGCGATTCTTAATATGCATGGAGATGGTTATTATAGTGTTTCTGGTGGATGGCTGCTTTGTGGAGAGTCCGATCAGACTACCATAAAGGCAAAGTATGAAGCCTGCTGGGAGCAGATTGCCACAAGATTTAAGGATTATGATGAGCATCTGATATTTGAGTCTATGAATGAAGTGTTTGATGGTACTTATGGGACGCCGAATGCGACAGCATATGACAATATTAATGCATACAATCAGATTTTCGTAGATACTGTACGACAGACGGGCGGAAATAATGATAAGAGATGGTTATTGATTCCCGGTTGGAATACGAATATTGATTATACTGCCGGTGATTATGGATTTGAACTGCCTACAGATAACTATCTGTCAAGCAGCATTTCATCCGGTGAGAAGAGAATCATGATTTCTGTTCATTATTACTCTCCATGGGAGTTTTGTGGACAGGAAGATGGTGAGGTAACCCAGTGGGGGGACACAGTGACAGACGATTCTAAGAAGGCAAGCTGGGGAGATGAGTCTTACCTTGATTCCCAATTTACATTAATGAATAATAAATTTGTAGATGCCGGATATCCGGTTATCATTGGTGAGTATGGTTCTATTGATAAATCCGACTTAGATGTTAATAGCACAGCAAACCGTGCAGAATTTGCCAGAAAGGTTTGTCATTATGCGGATATCTATGGATGTGTTCCGGTATATTGGGACAACGGATTCAATAGGAAGTTTGGTTTTGGATTATTTGACCGTTCTACCTATCAGGTGACACAGCAGACTATTATTGATGCGATTATGGAGACTTATGGTGAAAATACTTCTGTAACAGCAACTGGTATTTCTTTGGATAAGACTTCTATGACCATTCAAGTGGGAGACGAAAAGCAGACGATTACTGCGACATTAACTCCTTCTGACAGTACAGAAAAGATTACGTGGACTACAAGTGACGAAAAGGTAGCTACTGTGAATTCGAAAGGACAGGTAACAGCAGTAGGAGCCGGAAACTGTACGATTACTGCCAGTGTACCTCTGGGGGCAAGTGCTTCCTGTACGGTGACAGTTCCGGAGGCATCCACTATCCGGGCAAAATTGCATTTATTAGAAACATCCGGCTTCCAGTCGATTGTTAGTGACGAGTTTGCTGAGATTGGTGTGGATGGAGGTAATTATACACTTTCCATTATAGTAAATGATACACAGCTTCAGAGTATGTGTGCTTTATATATTAGGGATATTCTTTCGGAGGAGTACGAAGCATCCGTCTTTGATTATGCAAAGATTAAGATTACTTCTGTAGAAGTAAACGGAAAGTCCTATAGCATGATAAATGATACATTTACCTACGATACCAGTTTAGATGGGGATTCAGCGGATGGACTTTCAAGGAATTATTTTGATTTTTCATTGATTAATATCTGGGCTAATACTCAGGTAAATGATGTGACGGTTGATTCTGGAAATATCAAAGCATCCTTTAATAATGTATCTTATACAATATGTAATACGATTGAGGTCAGCTTTCAGGTTTCGGAGGTGGCTGGTGGGGAGACACCTGCAGCAACTACATCACCAATTCCGACTACCTCACCGGTTCCAACAGAATCGTCAGGCGAGGTGCCGGAGGAAACCTTGAAGCCAACATTGTCACCAACGCAGAAACCAACTCAGGAACCAACAGAAGCACCAATCCAGAAACCGACAGAAGTTCCGACAGTGACTCCTACTCAAGTGCCAGAAGAGATGCCGACTATCGTTCCTACAGTAGCTCCGTCAGAGGATGAGTTGGATTCAGAGGAAGAAATGGATGAGTCTGAATCAGATATAGTTATTGGAACGAAAGTGGTTGATGAAGAGTCTGATGCAGTATATCGAGTGGTTGAATCAGAAGAAAGTGATTTTGCAGTTGAGTTTGTGAAACCAAATGATTCTACAAAAAAATATATAGAAATTCCGTCAAGTATATTTATTGATGATATGGAATATGATGTTATAGGTATTGCGGATAAAGCTTTTTATGAAAATAAAGCGGTTAGCAAAATATATATTGATGCAGATATTACATATATTGGAGATAAAGCGTTTTATGGATGTAAAAAGATAAAATCAATCAATATTGCGTCTACGGTTGAATCAATTGGCAAATATGCATTTTATAAGTGTACGAAATTAAAGAAGATAACAATAAAGACAACAGAACTTTCAAGCGAAACAATAGGAAAAAATGCATTTAAAGGCATTCATAAAAAGGCTAAAATTAAAGTTCCTAAAAAATGCTTGAAAAAATATAAGAGATTGTTAAAGAAAAAGGGAATAAGTAAAAGTGTCCGTATCATAAAGTAGTAGTAAAAGAAAATTTCATAAGCCATCCCAGAGCGAAAGCTTTGGGATGATTTTGTATCTTGATTTTTGAATCCCTTGAGTTTTTTATGTGGTTATGATACCATGGTCTTTGTGAAACAGAGCGGATAAATGAATCAAATCTAGTGATTATTTGCTGCTTCATTATGAAATCGTAGGAGGAAAGAAGTATGTGGTGTCCAAAATGTAAGGTAGAATACCGGAAAGGGATTACAGAATGTGCGGATTGTGGTGCGGCATTGGTCGAAGGCACAGAAGCAGATTTTGATGTAGTTAATATCTGTTCTCTAAAAGAAGAGAGCATGGCGGATAAATTCATGGAATATCTGGAGTATTCTAAGGTGACCGGTGCAAAGAAAGAATATGACGAGGAAACAGCCAGTTATACGGTCACGGTACCAACAGAAATGGAAAAAAAAGCAGAAAAGCTTTTTGAAGGATTTATGATGGCTATGGCAGAAGAAATCGCAGAGAAAAAGGCTGCCAAACAGACCGAAGAGTCAGAGGATGAAGCGGAGAGTAGTGACTCTGAAATTACAGAAGAGATTACTTCAGGGGATGATTCAGAGGAAGAACCTCAGGAATATGACTGGGATGCGGAAGATAGGGAAGAGGAGGTAACTGATTTATTTTCAGAAGAGATTGAGAGTATTGGTTCGGAAGATGATGAGGATGGGACTCCAAAAGTATTATTGTATACACCGGCAAAAGAGTATGTTAAGAAAGAGGATGAGTATAAAGATTTGAAGTTTTCCGGCATTACCTTTATTATTTTTGGTGTGCTGGGATTGACTTATTTGGTACTTTGTAAGACTAATGTGATTCCGATTGATTATAATATCTTTATTTTTGTAGCTATTGCTGCTATGTTCACTGTATTTTTAATTCTTGGAATTTCTTCCATGGTGAAGTCTACTAAGGTGAAGGGGCTGATTCCGGTAGAAGAAGAAACCACTCGTAATATTAAAGAATGGTTAAAGGAAAGCATTACCAATGAGATGATCGAAGGCTGGAAGGATGGAGATTCCTCTGAGGCAGAAAATGATTTACTGGTGATGGCGCATATCCGTGCTGCTTTAATTAAGCAGTATGCTGATGCGGATGTGGCTTATCTGGAAATGTTATCTGAAGAATACTATAGTGAAAATATTTTGGGTGAGGATACAGAAGAAGCTGAGGAAGCAGAAGAAAACAACGAAGAAGAATAAAAGACGAAAGATTAAAACAAGCCCTCCGGTTGTACTATCAGCGATAGTGAACCGGAGGGCTTGTTTCTTACTTATAGAGAGTTTCAAAGTAAATTAGTTTTTCTTGAATTCTAACAATTCCAATCCTTCATTATCTTCTAAGACCATCTTAATCATCCAGTCGTTGATAAAGAGAAGGAGCGGATTTCCTTTCATATCTTTTACAGCCTTTACATTGTTCATTCGTTTTAGTTTCGTTACATCTGTAGTTGGGTCGCCTACCCAGCGGATATATTCGTAAGGCAGGGATTCCAGACGGATTTCACAGCCATATTCATTTTCCAGACGGTATTTCAATACATCAAACTGTAGGACGCCAACGACACCTACAATGATTTCTGACATGCCGGCAGTGAATTCCTGAAAAATCTGAATCGCACCTTCCTGAGCAATCTGGGTGATACCCTTTACGAACTGTTTTCGTTTCATGGAATTTAATTGTACTACTCGACAAAAATGTTCAGGAGCAAAGGTAGGGATTCCTTCGTATTCAAACTTCTTTCCGGGCATGGTAATAGTGTCTCCGATAGAGAAGATGCCTGGGTCAAACACACCGATTACATCACCGGCATAAGCCTCAGAAATAACCTGACGATCCTGTGCCATAATCTGCTGTGGCTGGGAAAGCTTAAGTTTACGCCCGCTTTGTACATGATAAACATCTTTGTCTGCATCGAATTTACCGGAGCAGATACGCATAAAAGCAATACGGTCACGATGCGCTTTATTCATATTTGCCTGAATCTTAAATACAAATCCTGAGAATGGAGCCTCCATTGGATCAATTTCACCTTCGTCAGACATACGTGGCAGAGGGGAACTGGTCATTTTTAGGAAATAATTTAAAAAGGTTTCCACACCAAAGGTAGTTAAAGCGGAGCCGAAAAATACAGGAGAAAGTTCACCTTGCTGCACCTTTTCCAAATCCAGTTCATCGCTGGCTCCATCTAAAAGTTCAATTTCTTCTACTAATTGATTGTATAATTCTTCCGTTGCCAGTTCCTTTAAAGCAGGATCATCAATGGAATAATCAGTTTCCGCAGCGGACTTAGATCCACCAGTAGAAACAGACTGGAACGTACGGACAGTTTGTGCTTCTCTATCATAGATTCCTTTGAAACGTTTTCCGGAACCGATTGGCCAGTTGATAGGACAGGTACGGATACCTAATACAGTTTCGATATCATCCAGAAGTTCAAAAGAATCTCTTGCTTCACGATCCATTTTGTTGATAAAAGTAAAAATTGGAATATGGCGCATAACACAAACCTTAAATAATTTAATAGTCTGTGCCTCGACACCCTTGGAAGCATCAATAACCATTACAGCAGAGTCGGCTGCCATAAGAGTACGGTAGGTATCCTCGGAGAAGTCCTGATGTCCGGGAGTATCCAGAATGTTAATGCAATAATCATTATAGTTAAACTGGAGTACGGAAGAGGTAACAGAAATACCACGTTCCTTTTCAATTTCCATCCAGTCAGATACTGCATATTTAGAATTTGCTTTTCCCTTTACAGAACCGGCGGTATTAATGGCACCACCATATAATAAGAACTTCTCTGTCAGAGTAGTCTTACCGGCATCCGGATGGGAAATGATTGCAAAGGTTCTTCTTTTTTCGATTTGTTTCTTTAAATTATTGTCAGCCATAAAAACTCCATTTCTGCATGTTCTGCATTCTATACTTATTGCCAATATTCAGCAATTTTTAATTATACGATATCTGGTGTGAGCTTTCAAGATATGTGATGTAGAAAAAATATATCTTAAAATAAACTAACACAAATTACAATATGCCTGCATATATATATACCAAGTGCAATAAATTCATAGAAAATTCTATGAAATAAAGAATCGGGTGTTTGAGGAAAGAGCTTTTTGAATCCAGCATCAGATAAATATCAATATAAATAGATGGAGGCAATTATGGCTAGTGTGATTTTAGATGCCGGTCACGGCGGATATGACAGAGGAGCATCCTTTGAAGGCAGAAATGAAAAGGACGATACATTAAATCTAACTTTGGAAGTAGGAGAGATTCTGCGAAACAATGGAATAGATGTGATTTTTACAAGAACAGAGGATGTTTATCAAAGTCCGGCACAAAAAGCGCAGATTGCAAATGCCAGCAGGGGGGACTTTTTTGTTTCCATTCACAGAAATTCTGGTGTGCAGCCAAATCAATATTCCGGTGTGCAGACACTGGTGTTTGAGAATCAAGGTGTACCGGCAGTTTTTGCAGAAAATATTAATAGGGAACTGGCAGAGGTTGGTTTTAATAACATTGGAGTTGAGGAAAGAACCAATCTTGCGGTGCTGAGACGAACTGCTATGCCTGCTGTTCTGGTAGAAGCAGGATTTATTAATAGCGATATAGATAATGAAATATTTGATTCCCAGTTCCAGCAGGTAGCACAGGCTATTGCGGATGGGATTTTGCAGTCGATTCAAGAGGTTGAACTAGGAGTAGGTTCTAGCGGGATTTCAGAAGAGGTGATGACTGCTAGTAATGTTTTTGAGGAGATGGAAAGTAATCAGGCAGCTTCAGAAGATGTCATGGTTACTCAGTCAGAGCAAGGTGTTTATAGTATAGAAGTAGGAGAATTCCGGCATCTGGAAAATGCACAGGAGCTGGCAAGAAGCATGCAGGAAAATGGATATAGCTCTTATATTCAAGACAGAACTTCCTATTATGTAGTGGGTCATGGCAGATTTCGAACCAGAAAGGAATGTGAAGGGGTGGAGCAGAAG
>CAZEFX010000007.1:0-48278 GCA_964511525.1 uncultured Jutongia sp. | reverse complement strand
GGAAAACTGCATCTCTCATCCATCCTGTTCAGACAGTGCTGCGGCGGTGCGCCATATAGAAAGCCTAGAAAGCGAAGTCCTTCTAAAGACCTGCGTTGTCTGCGAAAAGGCAATCCCGAAAAATTTTTCTTTACTTAGTGCATTAACGAAAAATCATTTCGGAAAACTTTTGATAATTAATATTATGAGAAGTTAATTCCTTTTTCTACGTGGGAAGTTTGAATTAGTTATCTTTTTTCGCATGAAAACCATTATAAAGCTAGTGTCCCCAGAAATCAATATATCATAAGGTAAAGAAAATCTGAAATTTTTGTGTCTTTTCCCTAAAAATGGAAAAGGGAAATAAAGCTTATGCTGCAAATATTTTATTTTCTTTGCAACATTTTCTTTTTTTAGAACACATATAATCGAAAACAAAATGTGCCTAAATGTAACTACAAACTGTGTATAGATACAGAGAGGAGGTGAGACAGAATGGGAATGTCTCAGGAAAAGGAAGGAAAAGAAATCATCAAAAGAGAAACCCTAATTATTCCGGGTATTGATAGAGGGGTGATTCCTATGGGGATTTTTCCAGAGGATTTATCTGGAGTCATGACCAAATATTACGAAAAATTACTGCCAACAAAGTGGGAGAAGATTGGAAAGTTAGGGGGAATCGTAACTTTTTTAATTACATTTTTTGTACTTACGACATTAATCGGTCTCCTATATGCTATGCTGCTATATGGCTTGGAAATCAATCCATCCTCATTTTGTGGCAATATGTGTTACGCTTCACCACCGGAATGGTGGGAAAGGGTCAATGGACTTTGGGGTGTTATATGTGACAAGTTTCAATAATCAAAGTTTCACATACTATCAATCATGAATAGCTCACGCATAAAACAGTCTTTTATGCTGTGTATTGGCTATTCTATCATTTGATATTACGAATGATGTAAAAAACACATAGCATTAAACTATAAAGTATCCAGTGTACAGTACGAAACGGTCATTGGTTTTCTCATCTTAAGCCACAAGGCGTCCACGAAGAAGAAAATCCAATGACCGTTTCGTACGTCACTATACCCATAATTAATATTATGAGATATGACTCCATTTTGTATGTGGGCAGTTTGAATTTCTAATATTTTCGATATTCATTAATATCCTCTGCCAAAATCTTAAGTCCGCGGATATAGCTTTCAAACATGCCTTCCCGATAGCAGGCTAAAATAACCATTCCTATAGGAATGCTTAAAATCAAGCCCAGCATGCCACCAATCCGATAACCAATCAGCATAAAAATCAAAATCTGAAATGCACTGATTCCGATGCTGTCTCCAATCAGCTTTGGCTCCAAAAACTGACGAACTATCATAATCACCAGATACAATACAATCAGTATAATTCCCCGCTGGTAACCACCGGTCAGCAATTCATAAATTGCCCATGGACCCAATACTGTTCCTGCTCCAAAGAACGGTAGAAAATCCACAATGGCAATAATCACTGCCAAAAGACCACTATAACTAATTCCCATAATACTAAATGGAATCACTGTGATAAAGAAAATGACTACCATAATTTTGAAATGGGCCTTAAAATATCCACCAATTGCCTGAACACAGATATTTTTCACCTTAATAACAAATTCCTGTATTCCTTTTGGTGTCTTTTCTTTCATTAAACTACTAATATTTTCCTTTTCTACTGTCATAAAATAGGATGCCAGAATGGTCAGTACTGCATAAACAATAAAGTCAATCACAGAGCTTGCCATGGAGCCCATTTTAGAAAAGGTGTCGGAATCCAGCTTATCCATTGCAGAAGTAATATAATCATTGATGGAGTTTTCCTGTCCTTCAAAAACCCCTTGAAGGCTGGCAGGAATAAAATGTACCTTGGAATGAAGTTTTTCCAATACTTCTTGCAAATTCTGCGCCACAGAGGTATAAATTTCCGGCAATTCCTTTACCAAAGAACTGGTCTGACTAATTGCTAAAGCAGCAATTCCATAGACTGCTGCCGTCATAGCAACAAGAACCAAGATAATCACCAATGCAGTACCATGCTTTCGCATGAGCTTAATCCGCTTCTCCAGAAAGCGAATGACCGGATTAGCTATCATTGCCACAATCCAGGCTATAATCAAAGGAAAGAAGAATCGAAGCAGCTTTGGCAGTACAAAAATCACCAACAGTACCACACCAATTGCCACCGCTAGATTCGTACAGATTCTTTTATGCAGTTCTCTTCTGTCTATTTCATTATGGATGTTTTCTCTTTTGTCACTTTTCTTTCTGTCGTTTTCCATAATCACTTCTCCTCCCTTTAGAATGCCTCCTGACACTGTCTTTCAGAAATACTATTTCATTGCTCTCAAAACTATTTACCCAGTGCTAATGCCACACCTGTTCCTGCTGCCAGTGCAAGAATGCCAGTAATGACACCTACCGCATTTAAGCCGCCAAATACTGGCTCCATTAAAATAACTACCGGTGAAGAAAATACCAGTCCCAAAATGCCGGCATAGGTTATTGTTTCGTATTTATTTAATAAAACTTCAATTATCTTAGCAATGGCAAAGATGCCAAGCACAACACCAATACCAAAAGGTGCGAGAATACAACAAACATGCAACATCTGTGCAACATCTCCAGCCATTAATGCTTTTATAAAATCAGTAATAGAACTGATAATCGGTGTATAATAACCCATAATCATCAGCATCATAGAACCACTAACCCCTGGAATTACCATGGTCGCAGAAGCAATAATCCCTACAAAAAATAATTTCACCAAGGAAATGAAATCTACAGTCAGCTTCACAGCCACTTCTTCCTGTCCATCACCAAACCATTTCAGTAAAATTACGCCAACAAAGAAAAATAAAAAAGAAATGACATGAGGAATACCTAGCTTTTTCCCTTTTAACTTTCCAATCATAATAGGCACACAACCAAGAATCAAACCAATAAACAGCATGCTGGTCTGAAATGGAATATTCTCATACATGGCTTCAATAGCAAATGCCAATCCTACAATACCAATAACCATACCGATTCCATATGGAAGCAGAGTCAGTACACTTTTCTTAAACTGCTTAAATAAATGAGTGACACAATAGATTATATTGTCATAAATCCCCATGGAAACCATCATGGTTCCACCACTTACACCAGGAATGGCATTAGCAATTCCGATTATAATGCCACGCAAAATGTCTTTTACAATTTTCATTTTTTCTCTCCTTGATAAAATAATTTACATACTTTCGCCACAAAATTCACTTATTCTATTTTTGTGGTATACTAAATGTACCTAGTATAGAATATATTTCTACAAAAGAAACAGTATTACTATAGCATAGTTATTTTTTGTTCTCAAGATTTTCGGGACTTTTCACAAAATATTAAGATTTCAATCACACCATAGACTGGAGGATTTTACATGACAACATTTACAAACTATTATCAAAAGAAGAATTATGGACGCATTCTGTCTTTGGGTATGGCATTGACACTAGCAGTAACTCCTGCCATTCCATCCAGCGCTAAAACTACGGAGAAAAACAGCTTTGACCAACAGGTTCTGACCCGGGTAGATTCTGTTTCTGATTCCGGCTACATACGCTCTCATTTAGAAGATGCGCAGGGAAGGATGTATACCGATCCCCAGACAAATTCCGCAGATAACGGTAGCTCTACTTTTTCTGGTCTGGATTCTGGCAACAAGAAAAGTACAAACCTCCCCTCTAGTTATGATTCACGGGATTATGGATACGCAACCTCTATTAAAGACCAGGGGAAATCCGGCTGTTGCTGGGCATTCTCTGCCATTAAGGTGTTGGAAGCCAACGGGATTCGTTCCGGATTATTTCCAAAGGAGGCTGCAGATTTTTCAGAAAGTCATTTAGCTTGGTTTTCTTATTCCCTGCCTACAGATTTTAACGACCCACTTTATGGGGATGGGATGACAGCAGTTTCTACCACAGCCACTGACCTGCTCTCTTCCCTTTCTCCAAATGGCTCTGCCAACACCTATGCCTATGATCATGGTGGCTCTGCAACTCTTGCCACCTTTACTCTGGCACGTGGTTCTGGGCCTGTAGCAGAAGCGGTAGCTCCCTTTGATGCTGCTTCAAAATCAGCCATTCAAGCTATGGCAAATTCCATGGCAAAACAAAGCTCTTTACGCTATAACGCATCCTACCGTTTACAGAATTCCATTAGTTTTGACGAATATACGGTAAGTGAAAACTATTATTATAAAGATACTAGTATGATTGCTGATATGAAACAGGCTGTTTTAGATTATGGGGCAGTATCTATTGGTATTTATTACGACAAGACCCGTATCAAAGCCTCAAAAGCAGGCACCTCCTATTACCAAAGGGTATACACAGATTCTTCTGCAGTAAAGGCTGCAAATCACTGCGTAACCATTGTAGGCTGGGATGATACCTATTCCCGTTCAAATTTTTCTTCCCAGCCTTCTGGTGATGGCGCATGGCTTATTGCTAACAGCTACGGTACAGAATTTGGCGATAATGGCTATTTTTGGCTTTCCTACTACGAGCCTTCGATTTGTGATTGCTTTTCCTTTAATATAGGCTCTGCTGAACAGTACAAAAACGTTTATCAATATGATGGCTTTGGCTGGAGCAATGCAAACTATTCCAATAGCAGAGATATTAAGGCAGCAAATATTTTCACGGCAAATATAAACAGTCCTCAGGCTTTGCAGGCAGTATCCTTTTATACCCTGACAGATGACCAGAAATATACCATTCAGATTTACCGTGGTGTTTCCTCTAAGCCAACAGATGGTGTTTTAATCGATGAAGCCACAACATCAGGAACTATTGAACACAATGGCTATTATACGATTCCTTTGACGACCCCAGTAAATATTGCTGCCGGGGAAAAATTCTCCGTTGTAGTAACCTATCATCAATCTGGTTCCAAAACAGTATATATTCCTTTTGAAGGCAAGGACAAAACCACCTCAGACTATTCTTTACAATATTCTTCCAAGCTGGGACAAAGTTTTCTTTATACCGGATTATCGAAAACCTCCAAATCCAGTTGGTATGACACTTCTTCATTGGGATATAATAATGTTTGTATAAAGGTCTTTGCCAATGATACTGCTGCGGCAGATGCTATGCCTGTGAAAGCAGGGAAAGTTACATTGGGCAAGGGAGAAACCTATCAGCTGACTCAGGATGGCAATAGCTTTACTAGCGGAAATCCATCTATCGCTACCATTTCTGCCAATGGAAAAATCAAAGCACACAAGGTAGGCACAACTACCATTACTATTTCCACAGATTCCAACACAAAGGTATTTACTGTCATAGTAAAAAAAGCACCTTCCCGAATCCGAATCAAGCCTTCTGGCAAAAAGAAAATCAAAAAGGGGAAGAAATTTAAAATAAAGGTAAAGCTGCCTTCTGGTTCTGCCAGTCATAAGATTCGTTTTCGTTCTTCCCGAAATAAAATCGTTTCGGTTAATTCCAAGGGGAAGGTAACTACGAAACGAAAGGGCAAGGCAGTGATTAAGGTGAAAACCTTTAATGGTAAAACCGCCCGTTTGAAGGTCATTGTAAAATAAAACAGAAAGGCATGGTTTATTATATGTCTCAAAGAGCAAAAGGTATTTTATGTATCATCAGCGCAGCATTTTGCTTTGCGCTGATGAATCTTTTTATCAAGCTGGCAGGGGATATTCCTACTTTGCAAAAGGCATTTTTCCGCAATTTAGTAGCAATCCTCTTTTCCTTTATTATTTTAAAGAAAAATAAAATTCCTATGGGTGTCTCCTCAAAAACCCTTCCTCTACTAACCGGAAGGGCTGTTTTCGGAACAATAGGAATCTTTTTTAACTTTTATGCTATTGATCATCTAAATATTGCGGATGCCTCCATGCTCAATAAGCTGTCTCCTTTTTTTGCCATATTGTTTTCTTATTTTATTTTAAGAGAATCAGCAAAAGCCTATCAGCTCTGCTGCGTTTTTACCGCATTGATAGGCACCTTGTTTATTTTAAAGCCTCAGGGAGATTCTTTGCTCTCCTTCCCTGCCTTAATTGGACTTTTGGGTGGAATGTCTGCCGGACTGGCATATACCCTTTTAAGAAAAGCAACCAGTGGAGGTGTCTCAGGGCCTTTTGTGGTATTCTTCTTTTCCGTATTTTCCTGTCTTTGTTCCCTTCCATACTGCATCGTCTCTTATACACCTATGAGCATGGAACAGTTGATTTTTCTACTTTGTACCGGTCTTGCAGCCTCTGGCGGACAGTTTGCTATTACTGCCGCTTATACCTATGCTCCCGCCAGTGAAATTTCTGTATATGACTATTCACAGATTTTCTTTGCAGGACTTTTGGGATTTCTATTTTTAGGGGAACTGCCAGATGTCTTTAGCTATATTGGTTATATTATTATCATTGGTGCTTCTATTGCAATGTTTCTCCTGCGTCCTAAGAAAACGAACACATAAAAAGGGCAAAATCAGCATTTTGCCCTTGCAAGAATTGCTTCGCAATTCTTGTGGTACGCCACTATATTTCGAGCAATTTCCTCACATAAAAAAAGAGTTGTTTTTATGATGTTTTCCTGTAAAACAAACAGGAATTATCATAGAAGCAACTCTTTTTACTATTCCTTAGAATCTTTTTTCAGCAGAGAAGCAAAGAAATCCGGATACATGTCCATTAGTGTCGGCTCTTCCTTCTCTGGTCGGAACAAATCTAACACTGGCTTCATAACCCGTTCAAATTCCTCTGGATACTTAGACAATCTTAATATCTCAGCGGTATTTACCGCATCTGCCAAGGCAGTGTGCTGGTCTCCGGTAAATTCATAATCTGCTGCCGATACTGCCTGATCCAGCTTGATTTTCTTAGAAATTCCTAACAGCTTGCTATATTCTTCCTGAAAATCTACCCAGTTCTTCTCCATTCGGGAAATGATTTTTCCTTTATATCCCTTAAAATCCGATTCATTCTGAAACTGGCGGATATCCGATAAGCTCCAGGAATAAAATGTAGCAGGTTCTTTCCCAATCCATTTTGCAAAATCATCCATTGCCCGGGCAAACCGAGGGGCTCCTACCAGCATCTCATCTGTAATCCCTGTCAGTTCAATAATAATAGGGTCCATTGCTCCAAAATCTGTGGATACATAGGTCTGGTATTTATCAAGAAAATTAAATTTCTCATCCATGCGTACTGCGCCAATTTCTATTATTTCACTGGAAAGCTTTTTCTCATCCTGTCTTTGTTTTTCTATTTTATTCATTTCCAAATCTATCATAATATGCTGCATATTTTAAACTCCAATCCCAATAAAATTCTCACCTTCTCTATCATACTAGGTATAGTTGCCTTTTGCAAATATTCAATTTTACATTTTTTCCTTGATTTGTCAACGGAATATCTGTTCTTTTTTCCTGTAGCTTTCCCATTCACTTTACAAAATATTGTTATTTTCGACAGTTCAGCCACCCATATCTAGTGCTTTTTATTGACATTTCCATATTTTTATGCTAAAATATGGAACGTAATTGCAAACGATTGTTATATAATCGCCCCCAACATACGATTTATAGCAGTCCCGTATATAGGAAGGTATAGGTGAAAAATGAGCCAATCAGATCTTAGAAAAGTAAGATTATCTGTAGACAGAAACATTGGCAGCAAAGTTAAAATCCGTGCCAACCGTGGCAGACACAAAATTGATGTCACAGAAGGTGTGATTAGCAAGACTTATCCAAGCATTTTCCTCGTAGAAGTTGAAAACAAGCTGGATGCCAGCACTCAGATGATTTCCTTTAGTTATACTGATGTATTAACAAAGGATGTTCAGATGCAATTAATCTAAACCATATAAAGCGCTACATCAAAGGATGTAGCGCTTTTGCTTTTCTTACTTTATTATGCTCTTCCACAACAGAATTTATACTTCTTACCAGAACCGCAAGGACATGGCTCATTACGTCCAACCTTCTTTTCTTTTACAACAGTTCCAGACTTCTTCTGCTCAAGATACAACTCTTTTCTGCGCTCTGCAGATAACAACTCTTCCCATACAGGCAATTCATAAAGCCATTCTGCTTTTGCTTCTACCATGTGGTAGTATAATTTCTCTAAATCAATATCCAGGCTAACCTGTGTATTCTCATCCATATCTTCAATTGGATTTGGTGTCTTTAAGCTTTCGTTGATACCATCTAAAAATCCAACCATATATTTTAATTCCATGTTGTATTTTTCAGCTAACTCTTTCACAGTGCCAGATACTACTTCATTTGGATTTGCCAAAAGCTGCTCATATACAACCTGCTCTTCCTTAAAATACTTTGCCCAAATAGCTTGTCCTGCCTTAGAATTAATATCTACGCCATATGCGTATTCTCTCCAATCCTGTAATAATCCCATGATCAAAATCCTTTCTTCCATCAAAATTTAGTGAATATAGTATACCATTACTTGTTTTTTTGGTCAAATGAACAAAAAGTAAAGAGGACAGTCACGAAGGACTATCCTCTTTGGAGAAGGTATTTTTGTTACTTATGGGGTGTAGCAAAAACTATATAATGTATTGGGGTTTACGATGATTAGTATAGCAGGCATAGGAAATAAAGTGTGCATAAACTTATACTGATTTCAAAAAAGTTTTTGTGCATATTTTCACCACCACATAAAAAATGCCTAATATTTTCCAAAAAATTAGATAATACTAGGCACTTTTTTATAAGTTGTTTTGTAATTTACCTTTTTTACTCTGATTTCTCAGCAAATAATGCTTCAAATTCTTCTCTGGTGATACGTTCTTTTTCGATTAACATTTCAGCGGATTTATGAAGTACATCCATATGCTCCTCTAAAATACTCTTTGCCTTGTCGTAACATTCTTTAATGATACGTTTCACTTCCTGATCGATTTCTCTTGCCGTTTCTTCGCTGTATGCCCGGCTGGTATGACCGAAATCGTTTCCAATAAACACTTCATCTGCATCTGCGTAGTTTATCATACCAAGACTATCTGAAAATCCGTATTTGGTCACCATATCTCTTGCAGTTCCTGTTGCCTGCTTAATATCCTGAGAGGCTCCTGTGGTAATATCGTCAAAAATCAAAGACTCTGCAATCCGTCCACCCAGACTTACAATGATATTCTGCATCATATAGCCTCTGGTAACGTGCATTTCGTCCTTGTCTGGCAATGGCATGGTATAGCCCGCTGCCCCTTCTCCTGTAGGAATAACCGACACAATATGCACAGGTCCCACATCCGGCAGTACATGGAACAAAATCGCATGACCTGCCTCATGGTAAGCAGTAATCTTTTTATCCTTATCAGAAATAATCTTACTCTTCTTTTCTGCACCAATTCCAACCTTGATGAAGGATTTATCTACATCTGCCTGACAGATACATTTTCTTCCATCTCTGGCGCAGGCAATAGCGGATTCATTCATGAGATTTTCCAAATCCGCACCGGTAAAGCCTACTGTAGTCTGGGCAATTCGATGCAAATCTACATCATCACTTAATGGTTTACCTTTTACATGAACTTCCAGAATCTCTTCACGGCCTCTTACATCAGGACGACCTACTGCTACACGACGGTCAAAACGTCCCGGACGAAGAATGGCTGGATCCAGAATATCTACACGGTTGGTAGCCGCCATTACAATAATACCTTCATTGACACCAAAACCGTCCATCTCTACCAACATCTGGTTCAAGGTCTGCTCACGCTCGTCATGTCCACCACCGAGACCGCTGCCACGCTTTCTGGCTACGGCATCAATCTCATCGATAAATACAATACAAGGTGCATTTTTCTTTGCCTCGGCAAACATATCTCTTACACGGGAAGCACCAACACCTACAAACATCTCTACGAAATCAGAACCAGACAAACTAAAGAATGGTACACCAGCTTCTCCGGCTACAGCCTTTGCTAACAAGGTTTTACCAGTTCCCGGAGGTCCTACCAGAATAATTCCTTTCGGAATCCGGGCACCGATTTGAGTATATTTCTCCGGATCCTGAAGGAAATCTACAATTTCCTCTAATTCTTCTTTTTCTTCCTTTAATCCTGCTACATCACTAAAATGCTTTGCATTTGGATCATCCGGATCAATTCTCTGGGCACGGCTCTTTCCAAAATTCATCATCTTGCTGTTGCTGCCACCCTGGGCACCAGACTGGGCAGACAGGAAGGAAAACAAAAAGAAAATCGCTACAAAGCCCAAAGCATATGGAATCAAAGTAGTAATAATCCAAGATGGTTTCTGAATATTTTCCACCTTATAATTTTCTGCTAATTTTTCATCATCCTGAAGAATCTCTTCTACATCCTTTATATCCGACACATAGAAACTCTGATTAGTTTTATCTGCCATCTGCAAACTGACTCTTCCTGTTGGTACTTCTTCATTGGGAAGAATGGTTACAGAAATAATCTTATCATCCTCTAAATCTCTTTTAAATTCTACAATGTTGTAGCTTGCTTTTCCAGAATTATTGATTGTACCGGAAAAGTACACCGCTGCTGCAATAATCAACAGAATCAGCACATAAAAGCCAATCCCTGTCTTCATCTGTTTTCTCATGAAAAATCTCCTTACCTACTCTTTTACATTTTATATTATAAATATCTTCTCTGTCCTATCAGGCTCTAGAAATTGTTATTACTCCTCTACAAAATCTAAGATACCGATATATGGCAGATTACGATATTTCTGCGCATAGTCCAGTCCATATCCTACTACGAATTCATCTGGTATTGCAAATCCAATATAATCAACTGGCACCTCTACCTCTCTTCTATCCGGCTTATCTAAAAGGGTACAAAGCTTCAAGCTTGCGGGCTGACGCTCTAGAAGCATTTTTCTGGTCAGGGATAAGGTTCTTCCAGAATCAATAATATCCTCTACCAGCAGACAATCCACCCCTTCAATGGACTCTTCCAAATCTTTTTTTATCTTCAATGTGCCAGAGCTCTGGGTGCTGTCTCCATAGCTGGAAACTGTCATAAAATCCATTGTTACCGGCATATTCAGCCTCTTTGCCAGCTCACAAAAAAAGAAAATGCTTCCCTTTAAAAGACAGATTAAATGAAGCCGCTTTCCTTCGTAATCCTTATTTATCTGTTCTGCTAATTCAACTACTTTTTGATTTACTTTACTTTCTGAATACATAACACGAATTTCTTCTCTCATGCTGCCACCTTTCTCTTTTGAAAACATTTGTATATTATTTCCCTGCAATTTTATTTTTCATACCGAAATGAAACTAAAATATAAATTAATGCTTATAGCTGGCACATAATACCTCTGTTGTATTTTCATTCACATAAAATCCTGTACTAACCCGGTTCATTTCCGGAATCCATAAAATATGACTTCCCATAGCCAGCACCCAAAGCTGTTCTCTCCGCTCTCTGGTCACCTTCTGGTCAATCAAAAAACGCCCAAGTTTTTTCCTTTTTCCGTCGCCAATCAAAAAGTAATCCCCTTCTTGAGGATGGCGAAACTCAAGCATTCTATTTATTCTAGCACAATCAAACCATTTCGTACAACTGTTTTTCGGTACTTCTTTCCATTTGTTTTCTTTCTCTTCTCTTATTGAGAATTTTTCTAAAATAATAAACTCCCTTGTCTCTTTTGAACTCTCTAAATCATATTCTTTCCTTTTATCCTCCATATGATTCCACAAAAAGGCGTTCTTTTCCTTCAGACTCTGGATTGACTCCTGTGATTTCTCTAAACCAACAGAAAATGGCTCCTGCTTTTTCATCCATATTACATCATAATCCTTCCCTGCCTGAATCCCATAAGGCAGTGAAATCCTTTTTCCTGTCTCACCCGTCGCCAGCTGACAACAGGTCTTCATATGCTGGCTGGTAATATCCTTCCGGCTTCCAGACAGCTCCTCCATCATTTGTAAAACCAGTTCCCGCTGTACCACCGAATGTAATTCCAAAAAGTCCTGAACCTGCATTTCCAAACCATGCTGTTTCACTCTCACCATAGACTTCCAGCTCTTCTTTGTCTCCTGCTCTACAAAATCGTACACTTCCTGTAGCTGTTCTGCTAATTCCGCCAAATGCGCCGTGGCTGCTCACAAAAAAAGAAAATGCTTCCCTTTAAAAGACAGATTAAATGAAGCCGCTTTCCTTCGTAATCCTTATTTATCTGTTCTGCTAATTCAACTACTTTTTGATTTACTTTACTTTCTGAATACATAACACGAATTTCTTCTCTCATGCTGCCACCTTTCTCTTTTGAAAACATTTGTATATTATTTCCCTGCAATTTTATTTTTCATACCGAAATGAAACTAAAATATAAATTAATGCTTATAGCTGGCACATAATACCTCTGTTGTATTTTCATTCACATAAAATCCTGTACTAACCCGGTTCATTTCCGGAATCCATAAAATATGACTTCCCATAGCCAGCACCCAAAGCTGTTCTCTCCGCTCTCTGGTCACCTTCTGGTCAATCAAAAAACGCCCAAGTTTTTTCCTTTTTCCGTCGCCAATCAAAAAGTAATCCCCTTCTTGAGGATGGCGAAACTCAAGCATTCTATTTATTCTAGCACAATCAAACCATTTCGTACAACTGTTTTTCGGTACTTCTTTCCATTTGTTTTCTTTCTCTTCTCTTATTGAGAATTTTTCTAAAATAATAAACTCCCTTGTCTCTTTTGAACTCTCTAAATCATATTCTTTCCTTTTATCCTCCATATGATTCCACAAAAAGGCGTTCTTTTCCTTCAGACTCTGGATTGACTCCTGTGATTTCTCTAAACCAACAGAAAATGGCTCCTGCTTTTTCATCCATATTACATCATAATCCTTCCCTGCCTGAATCCCATAAGGCAGTGAAATCCTTTTTCCTGTCTCACCCGTCGCCAGCTGACAACAGGTCTTCATATGCTGGCTGGTAATATCCTTCCGGCTTCCAGACAGCTCCTCCATCATTTGTAAAACCAGTTCCCGCTGTACCACCGAATGTAATTCCAAAAAGTCCTGAACCTGCATTTCCAAACCATGCTGTTTCACTCTCACCATAGACTTCCAGCTCTTCTTTGTCTCCTGCTCTACAAAATCGTACACTTCCTGTAGCTGTTCTGCTAATTCCGCCAAATGCGCCGTGGCTCCCTGGGCAATTTCACGTTCCAGCTGGGGCAGTACCTGATGCCGCAGCTGATTTCTGGAATAAATCATTTCCTGATTGGTAGAATCCTCGCACCAGCTTTTTCCACTGTAACGCAACTCTTCTTCTATCTCTTCTCTTCTAACGGATAATAATGGGCGGACAATACAGTCTCTTCTTGGGCGGATTCCTCCTGCTCCCCGGAGACTGCTGCCTCGCAGCATCTGAAACAACACCGTTTCTGCCTGATCATTTTGATGGTGGGCTACTGCAATTTTATCAAAGCCAGCACTTTCTCGATACCCTTCCAGACATTGATACCGATACCACCGTGCGGCCTCTTCCTCTGACATCTTTTTTTCCTGAGCCAAAACTGGAACATCTCCGTGGAAAACCACAAAATCAACTCCACATTCCTGAGCCAGTCTTTGACAAAAACCCTCATCCCTCTTGGCTTCTTCTCCCCGGATGCCATGATTTACATGAGCAATGGTCAGAGAAAGACTCCATTCCTTCGCCAGCTCCTTCATAAAATATACCAAAAAGACAGAATCAGCTCCTCCTGACACTGCTAAAACAACTTTATCTTCTTGGCGAAACAGCCCATGCTTTTCACAATACATTTTTATCCGATGATACCTTTCCCTATTCATATGTACCCCGCAATTCCTTTAACGATTCTATACTTTTCTTTCTGATATTCGTAATCAACCACCTAGACTCTTGCCCAGACTGCAGCTACGATTACACTCATATCATCATAGGCGAATCCACCGCATCTGACAATGCTCTCTTCCAAAATATACTCTGCCAACTCCTGTGGATTGATAATCTTCTTATCCTGCAATAGCTCTTCCAGCTCTTCTTCTCTGCCTGAAAAAACATCTGCCACGCCATCCGTCATCATTATAACATAATCCCCAGAATTTATCCCCGTTTTCCCTAAATATGGTTCTGCATCCTGCACCACCCCCACAGGAAGCGCTTGTCCATCCACTCTTTCCAAGCCATCATTCCTGCGAATCCAAGTTGCTGCTGCCCCATTTTTAATAAACTGACAGATTCCCTGATACAAATTTATCACCACTACATCTGCTGTAGCATAATGCATATTTTCCTCTTCCGGCATATATAATGAATTAATCAGACGCATGGCTGCGATTTTTGAAAAGCCAGCTTCTGTCATCTGCTCCAATAATTCAATCACTGTCTGACTATCCTCTAGAGCGCTTTCACCACTTCCCATTCCATCAGAAAGTGCCAGCAGCAGCTCCCCATTGGGAAGGGATAAGCAGGAAAAGGTATCCCCTGAAACCTCTTCCCCTTCCTTTGCAGCCCTTGCTACACCTGTTACTGCATAAAACGGAGTATCCTCCACAAATACCAGCTGGCACTCCTGCCGTGGAATTACATTTCTGCTTTCCCGGGAAGGCAGAAAGGGACGTCCAATCAGATCTGTCAATACAGCAGCAGCCTCTCTGGCGGTAATCAGCCGGCCCTTTGTAGTAGCTGCCACCATATGTACCTCTATATGCTTGTCCTTATCCTCGTAGATGGCAATCTCCTTCACAGATACATGCATATTACTTAATTCTTTCACAATGACCTCTTCCATTTCTGCAGGAAGGTGATTTACTTCACTAATATTTTCTGCTAAATCCTGCATTAAATTTCCCACCTGAGCCATCTGTCCTGCAATGACCTGTCTGTTTTGCGCCAGCTTATTTTGAAAGCTGAGAATCGTTCTTGCCATTCGGAGACTTTGATTGGTTTCCATTAAAAATCGTTCCGGATGAATACACTCTCTGGTGAATTCTACCGGCATCTGCTCCAATGCCAAAGCACCCTGTTCCTGTGCCATAGCCAATACACCAATACTTTCTGGCTTCCCCAGTGCCACCTGTCCCATACAACGCTCCCTGTTTTCACAGCGTTCACATATCTGCTGGGACATTTCCTGCATCAGCATCCGTACATCTCTCTTACTAAAACTAGCTTTTTCAACACTTTGCTTAGCTAGAACCTTGGAAAGATTTTCAAAAGACTGGGAAAAATCTTTTAACTGATGCTTCATCAGCTTGTGAAAATGGCTGTTCTGACCATCCTGATTCCAACCTTTTACAGCAAAACGAAACTTCCGCATGACTTTATCTGGAAGCAGCATCAAAATGACACTATCTATAATTAATGCTTTTAATGTGCCCTGCGGCAGCATTTGTCCATTGAGCATTAACTCTAATGCTACTGCTGTCACAAGAAATGCTGACAGCATCCATATTTTTCCTTGTTTCCGCAGCATTCCTGCGCATATTCCTAATAAGCACAAAGTACCAATGGCATCACTGCTTTGTCCTGTCAGTGCCAGCAAGGTTCCTCCAGCCGCACCAGCAACTGCGCCTACACCGGCACCATACTGATACCCCAATAATGGCAGCAAAAAGTAAACGAACAATTCGATTACTGAAATATCTGCTATCATCAGGTCTGGTATTCCATAAATCGCCATAGCTCCTATTATAATCAGGCTAATCATTTCTTCATTATTCATGCCCTGCTCCTTCCGGGCATGCAGTAAAAACTGTTGGCCTTCCGAAAGGATTCTAGAAAATACTACTACTAAAATAATATCTACCACAGAATATAAAATATCCTTTGCCTGAAATGGCATAAAATAATACTGTACCACCGACAGCACAGCTAAGGTAATTGCCATAACTAATGCACAATGTCCCATTTTAATCCGAAGCTTTCTCTGTTGGAACAAATCCCCAGCCACAGCTACCGCCACCATGGCTGCAGCATATCTAATAACCATTTCTAACGGCAGGGAAGACAGCATCCCAAGTCCAATGGCAATTCCAACCGGAAGCACCGCGCCTCCCTGAGAGAAGCCTGCCGCAAAATATGCAGCGCCAATAGGATTACGGTCAAATAATAAAACTCGTCCCAATAAAAATCCCAACAATATTTGTAGCAGCATCCTCTTTTGAATTTGTTTCATTTTAATTCCCCCTTTTCTGTTTGACCTTCCTTTCCCCAAAGGATTTTTTGTCAATGCCATTCCATCTGACAAATAGCACTGGCAATTTTTGTCAGTGCAGAAAAGTATAGAAAAGAAAACACGCAGTTTTTGTCAAAAAAAGGGTTGAAAACAAAAAAATAAATCGACAAAATAATCTCTATAAATAAAAGCAAAAAAAATAGAACTTCAACTATGCGAAGTTCTATTCTTCATCGGGTTCAAAAATAATCTCATTGGAATATACTAAGCCTAACTTTTCTCTAGCTACTTCTTCCATATATTCCTCTGTCTTAACATAAGACTCATATTCTTTTAATTCCGCTTTTTCGTCTTCCAGTTCTTTCTGCTCTTTCTTTAGCTCTGTAATCTGCTCCGAATACTTTGCAGCTTCTGCCTTTAAGCTCATGGTCTTATACGCCATAGTGCCACATAAAACAATACAAAGAACAAGAACTCCAAAAACGGTAAACGGGCTTAATTTCTTTTTACGTCTACTACGACGTGCCATACGCTCACCAACTTCCCCTTTTTCATCAAAATTCCATCCCCCAACGGAACTCTGATTGTATTCCTCTGAACAAACAACAATATGCAGTGTTTTTTCTTCCGTTTCAAACTATATATTGTGTTTTTTCAAAAATGTCTTTGTGCCTTGCAAACGCCCATTTTATAAGGCTTTGCGTTGTTTAGGCTAGTTATTATACTATACACCTTTTTTGCAATTTTCGCAATCCCTAATTGGAACTTTCTTAATTGTTTTCGCAAGAATTTTTTGCCGAATCAAATTCATAGGAGGACAAATTATTTTTCGCAAAGGTTTGCTAATCCCCACTTCGTATAATATAGCCCCTGCTATTACGCCAAGAAGACCATACCACCTTATAATTCCTTCGTTATATTGAAAGAATAACCAAAAGCTTGGCAATGCTGCCAGACACCAGTAAAGAATATCTTCTATCCAGATAGAAGCCCTATTATGAGCAACAAACCATCGTAGCAGCCGCAACACATCATACCCTGCCATCAATAACATTCCACTGCAAAGAGACAGTAAAACAAACAAAACCTGTCCAGTAATGACCTGACTCACTGAAACATCCTCCCGAAAAACGAACTGGCTTTTTTCTCTGGCTGTTCCTTATCCGAATAGGCAAAGCTATCAATTCTGCCATCAACGTCAATCTCACCTTTCTCTAAAGAAAGACGATTCACATGAAGTTCATCTCCCCGGATTAACAAGACCCCCTGTTCCGTCTCCAGATATACCTCTTTCGCATCAAAAGAAAGCACATCTCTGACACCTGACAGTACCGCGGTACGCCTTCCATTCAGATACACCTTATGTACTCCTCTATTTTCTCTCTCTTCCATCAAAAAAAGACCTCCTTTCCATACACCAATATATGAAAGAAGATCCTTTATTATGCATCCGTCTCTACATCTGTACAAACCTTCTGCGTTAATACCTTAAAGCACTTTATAAAGCTCTCTTGCCTCATCCTTTTTATAAGTTTCTTCTAAACTAAGAACCTCAACCTTCATGGTCTTGTCTCCAAAGGCAATTTCGATAATGTCTCCAATTTTTACATTTAAGGACGCCTTAGCTACCTTACCATTCACTACGATACGTCCTGCATCGCAAGCCTCATTGGCTACCGGTCTTCTTTTTATCAGACGAGACACCTTTAAGTATTTGTCTAATCTCATGGTAATAACCCACCTTTCCTAACTCTGTTTCAAGCAATTTTCCTGATTAAAAATAAATAAGCACCTTTTGACACCCTAATCCTATAAAGCAAAAAAGGCTGCTCACGAGCAGCCTTATAAGCAATTATGCATTCGACGCAAACCTTAGTTTACAGCATCCTTTAAAGCCTTACCAGCTTTGAACTTAGGAGCCTTAGAAGCCTTAATCTTCATCTTCTCGCCAGTTAAAGGATTTCTACCTTCTCTAGCTGCTCTTTCGATAACTTCAAATGTACCGAAACCAACTAACTGGATTTTTTCACCCTTCTGTAACTCCTCTGTAACAACATCGATGAATGCCTTTAAAGCCTTCTCGGAATCTTTCTTAGAAAGTTCTGTTTTTTCAGCAATTGCTGCAACTAATTCTGTCTTGTTCATGGATAACTCCTCCTCAAAAATTAATATTTCCGTAAAAAAACTTACAAATCTAGTTATACCCTTATTATGCTTATTTGTCAAGGTTTTTCGCGAATTCTTTGAAAACTTTATAAAGTTTTTTCGGATTTTTTCCATAAACGCATTTTCTACAATTGTAGAACATCTACTTTTTTCCTTCCGATTCTTGTAGTATATTGCTATAAAATGCCTTTATCTTTGCCAACTCCATACATTTCAAATAACCTTCCTGCCAAGAATCCTTTTTAATATCAGATTCTATTTCTAATACAACCGAATGCATGGAAACTAATTCCAGATTTGCCAGTACTCCTTTTAAGGCATGAGTCAGCTTCAAACTAGTTTCTTTGTTTTCTTTTTTTACACTCTCTTGTAATTGCAGAAAGTTCTCACTCTTTATTAACTTACTATAACATTGAATATAAAGCTCCTTATCATAGAAAAAACGTTCTAGGGCTTTCTCTATATTGCATCCCTGTTCCTTTAAACAGAGGAAAAACTCTTCCTTGCTTTGCTCTTTCATCCTTACCCTCCTTGTTTTCAAGGAGTATATCTTCTTTCCTTTTATCTGTCAATGAGTTTACTGCTCCAGCTGCCGGCCTAAAAATCCTGCTGCACTATGAGCCAGTTTCTTTTCTGCCTCACCCAAAACCTCTTTTTTATTTCTAGTAAAAATCATTACTGCGCCCACAGCATCTCCTTCCGAAATAATCGGACAAATTACCTCCCATGCATATGGCTCTGTTTCATCGCACATTTTCCGGTATTCGTTACTCTCCCCAGAAGCAATCTTGGTTTCTCTCTGATCAATCATCTGCTCCAGCTCTTTGCTAATGGATTTGTCCATCATTTCCTTCCGCACACCTGCAGATGTGGCAATAATCTGGTCTCTATCAGCAACCGCCACCTGATAGCCTGTGGTCTGTGCCAGAGAGTCCGCATATTGCTGAGCAAAAAATCCCATTTCACCCATTAAGGAATATTTTTTCAGAATCACTTCCCCTTCTCTGTCAGTATAGATTTCTAGCGGGTCACCTTCTCGGATACGAAGAGTTCTACGGATTTCTTTTGGAATAACTACTCTGCCTAAATCATCTATACGTCTTACTATACCTGTTGCTTTCATAAAATCTGCCTCCATTTACATTAGTTGTGTTCATTAACTTTTTTGTTGTAGTCCTATTATCTGTAAATGTTGGGATTTTATACCTTATTTTTTGTTGCTCTGAAAAAGATTCTCCTTCCTTCTTCCAATACTTCCTCCTAAAAACATAGCAATTCCCGCTATCAATATGGTAAGTCCACCTACCATAACCTTAGTCTTTATCCTTTCTTTAATAAACTCTTCTTTTGTCTCTGCGGTCTTAGAGCAATAGATATGCTCCTCTGTATAAAATATATGCCGGTCTATTGTCTTTTTCTCTTTTACGCCCTTTAAGCCTGCATCCACACTATCCTCTCCATAAGCATCTGCTGTAGACACCCGGAAAGAATACTTCTCACCTTCAATTTCCACTTCAAATCTTACATAATTATGATACGTCTGGCTTGAACCCCTTCTTGTTCTGGTCTGGCTCTGAGTCTGCTCCACCTTTACCGGAGTTAAAGTCTTGATTCCTGCCTCCTGTAATTTCCCATAATCGGCAAATTCCTGTCGGTCTTTAAACACAAAAACCAGAACCATAAATAACAACAGAAGTGCCATATAAACCTTTGCAAATTTATTCATTCCCTTTTCTCCATTCTTTATTCAATAAAATTCATTTTATATATGCCGGCAATGCCTTTCATTGATTAGCATCCCTGTATACTTAGGCACTTGAAATGTCTTTGCAAACAAATCACATTTGCACATGAAAATATAATAAATATTCAGACCACATTTTCGCAGCGTCTCATAATTTGCCTGTCCTTTCGCTAATATAACATCCGCATTATGAAGCAGTTCATATGCTTCTTCTGATAGTTCTTCCAAACAAGTCCCCGCAATATTATTTCCATTCGCTATTACAGGGACAATTTCCTCCATTCCAATCTGCCTTGCATCTGTTATGGTGGCATCATTTAAAACCTCTCCACCCCTTACAATCACCTGCAGCTTAACGCTAGGAAATTTCTTTTGAATCTCTTTAATTAGTAATTTATCTAAAACAATTTCTCCACAATTATCTGTCAAAAATGCAATCTGTTCTGCCTCTGCTAAGTCCTTTTGAAGACGTTGATATTCTACTGGATTTACTATATTCTCTTCTGAACGATTCAAAAGCTCATCCAAATATACCTCATCCACATTTTTCATCGCTCCAAAATCAATATAATTTCCCGTCATAGAATACTGTATCGCACATTTTAAAGAATCCTTTGCATTTTCTATTTTCTTGGCAATACTTCCCTCTTTTTCCAACATAACCTGATTGAAATGCTTCTTTATTTGCGAATAATCATATTCACAACCAAAAATCTCCTTTTGAATACCGCTGATTTCTCTTACCAATACCGGAGCACTGGTTTCTATGGCTGCCTCTCCGATTCGTTTTAATACTTCCTGTATATATTTAACCCTTGTTTCATTCGGGGTGTCCTCCGGCACCTTGTCTAATTGCTGATTAAGCAAACACTGAATACATTCTGCCCGCAATCGTTCTACCATTTTCTTTTTCCTTTCTGACAAACTTTTTTCTTCTCTACCTTACATCCAGAAACTCAGAGCAAAATCAATTACTCTGAGTTTCTATCCTTTTATTTTGATTCTTTAAACTGCTGATTTAACTGTTCTATTTTATCTATTTCTTCCTGACTTATGGAATCTGTAATATCTGACAGAAAAACATAAAACACCTTGCTGGTTTTATCCATATCCTCCAGATGTCCACAATCATCCACCCATCTTATACTACCATCCTTACGGATAATACGATAACGAATATAATCCATCTTCCGGTCAGAATGAGTGACCTGCTCTTCAATTTCCCATTCTACCCGTTCTAAATCCTCCGGATATACCATTCCACGGAAAGAATTACTTACCAATTCCCTAAATTCCTCTATTGTATCACATCCGTAGATTTGTAGCAGTGGTGGATTGACATGTAATATCTGTTCTCCTTCCTCTGCCTTATAAACTAAAAAGCCATCTGACATAGTAGTAAGCAGCTCTGTCATAGTATGACGTTTCTTCATTTCTTTTTCCCGCACCAACGCCTCAATGCTTCGTATGGTCATAATAGCGGTCTTTGGTGTACCATCCTCCTTACGCTCACTAACATTGATGGTGGTCATACACCATTCTTCTCCTACACCATTTACACTTCTCCGATATTTATGCTCAATGGTATCCTCTTTAAGAAGCTTTTCCCGCAAATTTTCCAAAGACAGAAACTCACGAATCCGATCCTCCTCATATGGCAAAATCTTTCCTGTTACAAAATGCCGGTTAATTGCTTCTTGATAATTTCCTCGTTCCAATAAATGATTTTCATCTGGATAAACCATTCTCCAGTAATTGTCCTGTAGGTGAATAAAGTACACCTCTCGGAAGGAATACAAAATATTCTTCATTGCCTTTTCGTAAATCTGGAACTTGGTCATGTCTTGAATCATACAACTAACATATCCATGCTGATACTGATAAAATGTCAGCTCCAGATAACGGGAGGAAATCGAGCTGTAACACTGATGCTCTATCTTTTCTCCGAGATATGCAGCACGATATGCCTTCTCCAAAACCTCTTCACCGTTGTCAGAAAAGAGCTTTAACAGCAAATAATACAGTCGCTCTGTATTTCCACAGCTAATCCGGTCTAATTCCTTATTTGCATAAACAATTTCATAGCCATTTGGCTTACCTTCTGAATCTAATATAATCTTTCCTATAGCATATCCACATGGCATATTTCCATAGAATTTTTCAATTTGATCTCGTTGTATTTCAGTAAACTCTTCTACCTCTACATCGACTTTTATCTCTTCGGATTTCTTTTTCTGAAAAGAAGTCATATCCGTCAGTGAGCCATAGAAAAGCTTATGTCCATCCTTTTCCCGAAGGAAATATACCCGAAAATAAATCCATAAAACCTCTCCATCAGAGCGGACATAATGCAAATAGCCATTAGACCCCATGGAAGGATTTTCATAGGCCTGACTAAACATAGAAAATAAAATAGCCTGATCGTCATGCTGTACATGATTCCAAAATCGTTTATTATAACTATTCTCTTCAAGATTATTGATTCCTGCTAATTTATTATATTGCTCGTTTACTCTGGTGATTTCGATTTTGTTTTCAAACATATCATAAAAAGCTGCTGCACCTAAAATATTATTGAGCATCGTGTCAGTAAATAGATTCCGGTCTAAAAATTCTCTTAGACGCAGGGATTCTACCTGTTTCCACCAGATTCCATTCATATCCAGCTTCTTCTCATCAGATATTAATTCTTCAAAATCTTTAATGGACATTGGTTTATAATAGTAATATCCCTGACTATAACGACATCCCATTTTTAACAGAAAGCTCTCCTGTTTCTTCGTTTCTACACCTTCCACAATAATCGGCATTTGTATCTGTCTTGCCATATTTACAACAGACTCTAAAATACCAATACCCTTTTCCTCTTCTTCCTCACTAATGTCCAGAAAGCGCATGTCAATTTTTAACACATCGATAGCAAGACTATTAAGCATATTTAAAGAAGAGTACCCACTGCCGAAATCGTCCATCATTACTAAGAAATCCGCATCCCGAAGCTGTTTTACTGTGCGAATAATCTGGTCGTTATTTTCTGCATAGGCACTTTCTGTAATCTCTACCTTCAAAAGCCGCTTTGGCAGATTATATGTATCAATCAGTTCACTTAGATACTCCGCTACATCCATAGAAAATATATCAATTCGCGATACATTGATAGAAATAGGTACCGGATGATGTCCCTTATCTAACCATTCCCGAAGCCACTGGCATACCTTCCTCCAAACCTGCCTGTCCAAATTGGCAATAAAACCATTTCGTTCCAATACAGGAATAAACTTTCCCGGTGGAATCATGCCCTTTTCCTTATGCATCCAGCGTACCAAAGATTCACCGCCTACAATCTTGCCAGTGGAAATATCACACTGTGGCTGAACAAAGAAAGTAAATTCATCATTTTCTAAGGCCCCCTGAACCTCAGCTAATATCTGAACCTCTTCTTCAACCTTCGCCTCCATATCAGAAACATATTCACAGATACGCTTTGTATGATTTCCTACAATACTGGATAAAGCAATGGTGGCACGGTCATATAGGGTTGCTGCTGGAACAGTGGTATCTATAATAGGACAAACTCCAAAAATCGGCAAAAAACCTGCCACATTGTTCCACTTCTTCACCTCCATAGAAAGCTCACTATAAAGCTGATTAATTAGATTTTCTTCATAAGGCATCAATACCCCGAAGTTGTCACCCCAAAAATAACCGACTACTCCGCCATATTTTTTTACAAACTCTTTCAATAAATCTGCAACACTTTTTAAAAGGCAATCTCCCTGCTCTCTTCCGAACAATTTATTAAACAGGCGAAAATGCTCAAAATCTATTGCAACCATACAATATGTTTCTTCTTTGACCTGAGCCAGATACTCTTCTACTTTTTGCCCAAAGGTATTACTAAAATATAGGCCTGTCAGAGGATGAATCTCTATAAAACTTTGCTTTGAGGATTCTACTAACTGCTCTGAGGTCTCTTTCATTTGGTCTGTCCCCATCTTCTCAACTCCTCTCTTCTCCGTTCAATTACACATAATTTTATTTTACTCTCTTTTTTTTGGGAAATCAATCACAACATCTTGTGTTTTATGCCACTAAATGGACTTTTTATGCCATTATAAAAGAAAAAAGAGTCGCTTGCGACTCTTTCGCGCCCGAGCGGAATTGCGAAGCAAAAAAACAGCCTGACTTTTCCAAATCAAGCTGTTCTTATCTTACTATTCCCTTTAGAATTTACCGCTGGAACCACCATGACTTCTTCCTGAAGAACTACGGTGAGTGCTGCTTCCACCCCCACCATTATTTTTTGGTTTTTCCCTCTTGTCCACTTTTCGGTACAGATATGTATCGCGGCTTTCTGTGATATTCAAACTTCCCTGCCGCACATAATTATTGGCAGCTGCCTGTTTACGAACAGACTTCAGTTCTGCTTTCATAACACCTACAACGATAAAAGAAATAACTGCACCACCAAAAAGTGCAATCGGAATCCACATTAACGAAAATGGCTCTTTTGGCATATTGTTATAGTCATATGGCTTACCATTTCTCGCCTGTCTAAGCATATCATCACAGGTATTAGCATACGCAGTAAAAGAATCCACATAATATCCATTACTTAAATCCGTCAAAAACTGATCTTCCAGATACTCTAATCCTGCATCTGTAAATGCATCAATACCAAAGCCATGGGTGGACATAGCCCAGTCTCTGTCTTCCATGCTAATCAGTAAAAGGATTCCTGAATAATCCGTCCCCATTCCATAACCATTATAATCAAAGAAATCATCTGCATACTGGGTAGAACTTTTTCCATCCAGAGAATTGGTGGTTACTATCACTACATCGCACTGCTGGGTTTCACTAATCTGATCTAATCTGCCCAGCAAGTTACTCTCTTCCGTATCTGTTAATAAATCTGCATTATCCACCAGTCTCGGCAGTAAACGCTCTGCTGGAATCGTGTCTGCTGCCACCCATGCCGGGCTCCATGTCATAAGACAGAGAACCAAAATGCAAATCAATGAACTTATTCGTCTTTTCATTTTTTGTCCTCCTATCTTATCCTATAAAATGTAAAATTAATGCACCGATAAATATTACTATACTAAAAACCGTAGTAAGACCGCCCCACCAACGCCAGTATGCTGCCTTGTCCAAAGGAAGATCACCTACAAACTTTCCAGTCTGTCCGTTCATGGCAAAGGTATAGTTCTTTCCTTCCCAACTGGTATTTAATATCCATACTGGGTATAATGCATATTTCGCACTTCCGTTTTTGTATTTTACGCTGCTTCCATCTGGTGTAACGGTAGAATATCCGTGAATCGTAGAACGAAAAACCTCTTCTGTACTACGCTTAATTCGCTGGTTTGCCCGTTCAATACTTTCCTCAGCAGTTACATCATACTTATCCGCCAGATAACCTGCCAGATATGCTGTCTGAAAATCTACCGCATCTTTAAATTCAAATGGTTCAATGGATTCCATTAAGTCATCTGGCATCTGGGTAGAGCCATCTACCGGTACCCGCTGGAAGGATACACTTCCTGCCCGGTGCAAAGAGAAAAAGGAGGTTTCCTTATATGTATATCTACTATCACTCCATCTGCGAACCTTGGTTGCAAGGTAATGGATATTTGCATCGGTATCTGTATCAAATAACCAGAATGGCACATAAATCCCTTTGATTTCATCAATGTGATTCTGATCTTTGAAAACCTTAGGAACTAGTCTTTTTCCTTCCACATGCTTCTTTAATGCTGCCTTAGCGGCTTCTTTATTTAATTTAAACGGAATCACATAATCCGGGCGAAGGGCTCCAGAAAACTGGCCCATCATAACAACAGGGTTATCACAGTATGGACAAGAGGTGGCTGCCGTGGTTTCTCCTGAAATAATTTCACCACCACAGGATTTACAAACATAAACCTGCATCCCATCTGTTTCGCCTTCCTGCCACTCACTACCTGCCTGAGTTTCCCATGTCATATCATCAGGCTGTGTTTTTAAATCTTCATCAAATTGTTTTAATGCCTCCATTTCAAATTCCGTATCACAATATGGACACTTCATTTTCTGTAAGGTGCTGTCAAACTCTATGGCACCGCCACAGCAGGGACACTTATATTCCTGTAAATCTGCCATGCTTTACCTCATTTCTGCCAAATCAGTGAAATCTTCATTGATTTCTAATGGCTCTTTCCTTTGTCTTTTGCTGGATTATTTAATATCATTTTCATTAAAAGGATCTCCACATTCTGGACAGAATTTCGGTGGATTCTTTGGATCTTCCGGCTCCCAGCCGCACTTATCACAACGATATAGCGGTGCTCCTGCTGGCTTCGGTGAACCACACTCTGAACAGAACTTGCCTTTATTTACTGCTCCACAGCTACACGTCCAGCCTGTTGGTGCTGGCTTTGGCGAACCGCATTCTGTACAGAATTTTCCGGTCACGTTGGCTCCACAGCTGCATGTCCAGCTGTCTGCCGCAGGTGCTTCCGGTGCTGGTGTTGATGCCGTTGGCGCAGGTGCTGCCTGTGGTGCCGTTGCCTGCTGCTGTTGCTGTGCTCCCATTTCAAATAAACTCTGGGCATTCATGCCGCCACTATTATTCATTGCCATACCCATTCCCATGAATCCCGTCATGGCTCCTGCGGAATTATTGGCTGCTGCCTTCATAGCCTCCGCCTGTGCTCCTACCAAAGTAGCAGCTGCCATATTTGGATTGCGTAGAATTGCGGTATGCTGAGCCTGCTTAATCATCTCTGCATCTTCTGGTGGCAGAGTAATTGGATTCATGGCAACAGAAACTACGCTAAGACCTCTCAGTTCTGCCCATTTCTTAGTCAGTGCTTCATTCATAAAGTTAGCGATTTCTTCTGCATGTCCTGGAATTGCACTTGGACGAATTTCCATTTCAGACAGCTTTGCAAAACAAGGCTGTAATGCACTGACAAACTCTGTCTTTAACTGGCTTTCGATTTCAGAACGCCGATATTCCTGTTCCACATTGGCACACACATTGGTATAGAACAGCAATGGGTTTGAGATTTTGTAAGAATACACACCTGAGCAACGCACGGATACATCAATGTCTAATCCAATATTTTTATCTACTACACGGAAAGGAATTGGATTTGGAGTTCCAAATTTATTATCAATCAATTCCTTTGTATTGAAATAATACACTCTCTGATCGGTTCCAGTATCTCCACCATGAGCAAAACGCTTGCCAATTAATTTGAATGTATCAATCAGTCCCTGTCCCAAAGAACCTGCAAAAATACTTGGCTCCATAGAAGAATCGAAGGTAAATTCTCCCGGCTCCGCACAAACTTCTACAACCTTTCCCTGCTCTACGATAATCATACACTGACCATCTGCCACAGCGATTCCGGAACCATTAGAAATAATATTGTCATTCCCCTTTGTATTGGAAGAATTTGGTCCAATTCTTTTCTGTCCCTTAGTCATCAGGACATCTTTATCCAAAGCATCACAATAGAAAAACTCTAACCATTGGTCAGCCAGTGTCCCCTTTACAGCACCTACTCCTGCTTTAATTAATCCCATAGTAAATCTCCTTTCAAAAATGTATATTTTATTGGCTTACTGCCTAAGGCAAAATTTAGCTTCGCCCTTTTACTTTCTCTCATCAGACGGTAACATATCCCTGGTTTTACTGGAATATGGATTTGCATTTTTCCTGTTTTTTCGGGATGGCGTTGCATTCTTTGATGCAAAATCCATTACCAGCATCCATCCTAATATTCCCAACATCCAAATCGCCAGTGCTCCCCAGAAAAACCAAATAGGAGGAACTCCCAGCCATAAATGCAGTCCTAGAAAAATCCATGCGGGAATGGAACCTTCAAAATTTAGTAGAATATTTATTAGGAGGCAGATGAAAAATCCCTTGTTCACTTTAGTTCTGCGCATCTTACCACCTACTTCCCTTGCAGATACTTAATGGCTCTCTTCATCTGACTATCCACAGCCACACCACTTCCGGGCTGTTCCTTAATTTCTTCTGTCAGCTCCACTTCAATATCTGGTTCAAATCCAGTTCCATGAATATTTCGTCCCTTTGGGGTATAGTACTTTGAAGTCGTTAATTTCACTGCTGTTCCATCACTCAGCTGAAATACACTCTGTACGATTCCTTTTCCAAAGGTCTTTTTTCCTACCAGAACTGCTTTATCATAATCCTGCATGGCACCTGCAAACACCTCTGATGCACTGGCAGAATTTTCATTTACCAAAATCACTACTGGTTTATTAAAGCTTTCTTCCTCACTGGAATGATATTCTTCTTTCTTACCATTTTTATCCTGAATATAAACCACAAGCCCTTCCGGCAGCAAACGGTCAAGCATATCTACCGCTGTATCCAGCAGTCCGCCTCCGTTGTTTCTTAAATCAATAATTAAGGCTTCCTGTCCTTGGCTTTCCAGCTCATTCAAAGCTTTTCTAAACTGCTGCTTCGTCACTTCTTCAAAGGCATTGACAGCAATGTAGCCAATTTTTTCATCCAGCATTGCATAATCTACAGTATCTGACTCAATTTTGGCACGGGTAATGACAATGTCCAGATATTCTGGTTCTCCTTGACGTGCAATCTGAAGCTTTACCTTGGTTCCCGGTTCGCCCTTCATCATACTTACCACTTCTGATAAATCCTTTTGGGTAACATCTGTATTATCCACCTTTACCACAACATCCCCAAACTGTAATCCTGCTTTGTCCGCTGGGCTTCCTTCTATTGGTTCAATAATCGTAATGGCTCCTGTTGTCACATTCTGGCTGACATAAGCTCCGATTCCACAGTAATTTCCCATGGTTTTTTCCATCAGATCCGCATATGCTTCTTCATCATAATAGGCAGCATAGTCATCTCCCAAGCCTTCTACGACACCATTGTAAATAGCGTCTTCCATCTGTTTCTGTTCAATATCATCCAGATAATAGGCATCAATATATGCCTGCATTTCCCGGAGCTTTGCTTCCGTTTCTGAATTCAGAACCTTTCCCTGAGCATTAGGCAGAATCTGCCGCCAATCCATAATGCCTGTGGCTGTGGTTACAATCATTGTGAAAAGTACCACAGAAACTATGCCTAGTACTCCCGTTGCAACCCCTTTCCAAAACTTATTATTTTCCATGAATTACTCTTTCCCCTTACTCTTAACTTTCTATTTTAAACCATCCTTTTTCTCTATTTATGGCTGAGACACATAATACATTGGATTGACATAAGCACCACCTTTATAAATCGCAAAGTGCAAATGTGGTCCTGTAGAAATTCCTGTGGAACCTACTGTAGCAATCACCTGCCCCTTTTTTACTTTGTCTCCTACCTTTGCTGATAAGGTGGAACAATGCATATAGTAGGAATAAACTCCCCCTCCATGATAGATACCAATATAATTTCCTGCAGAAGCAGAATAGGTGGAAGTTACTACCTTTCCATCCTTTGTTGCCAAGATTGGCGTTCCTACACTAGCAGCAATATCTACCCCTTTATGATAAGAACTGGCTCCTGCTGTTGGAGCAGTACGATAGCCAAAATTAGAAGTAATTCTTCCACTTACTGTTAATGGCCATGCATATTCCCCTGTGGTAGGAATAACGGTATCTTCTCCTGCGGCAATTTTCTCTCTCTGCTGCTGCAAAAGTGCTTCTACCTTTTGCTCCTGTTCCGCAATCTGAGCCGCATAATCAGAAAGATTTTCCTGACTACTTTCTAGCATTCCCTGATAAATCTTTACCTGACGGTTCTTTTCTTTCATCAGACGTTTTACTGTCTTCTTTTCATATTTTAAGTTTTCCCTGCTTAACTCCATTTCATCCAGCTTTCGCTCTGCATCTGCCTGGGCAATGGTCACTTCATTTAAAAGCATTTGATATTCTGTTAACAGGGTATTATCATAATTTGTAATCTTTTCCACATACTCTTCCCGGCTAAATAAATCAGCCAGACTTTTGGATTCTAAGATATATTCCAAATAATTATTGCTGGAATTTTCATATATATATTGAATCCGGTCTTTCATAGTCTCATAGTGAGTCATTCTCCTGTCCAGAGCAACTTCCAGTTCTTCATTGACCGTCTCTACCTCTTCTTCCAGATTGGCAATGGTTTCTTCTGTGGAAATAATGCTGCTGTTAAGGGAATTTAACTGATAGTCCAAGGATTCCACATATTTCACCACATCCCCTGTCACTTTCTGGATACGGTCTATGGCTTTTTCTAATTTTTCTTTTTTATTCTCCAGATCTTCCTGTTCTGCTTCCGCTTCCTCTATTTGTTCTTGTAAATCAGAGCCTTTTTCCGCAAGCTGTATCCTTTCATTGGCAGCATGAACAGAAGAAATATCATTTGCTGAAAAACCTGTGAATCCAGCCGGCTTTCCTAAACAAATCACTACGGCTCCTGTCAGCCATAATCCAGCTATCATTTTCCATCGTTTCATCTTATCATCAACCTCACTTTCTGGATACGGTCTATGGCTTTTTCTAATTTTTCTTTTTTATTCTCCAGATCTTCCTGTTCTGCTTCCGCTTCCTCTATTTGTTCTTGTAAATCAGAGCCTTTTTCCGCAAGCTGTATCCTTTCATTGGCAGCATGAACAGAAGAAATATCATTTGCTGAAAAACCTGTGAATCCAGCCGGCTTTCCTAAACAAATCACTACGGCTCCTGTCAGCCATAATCCAGCTATCATTTTCCATCGTTTCATCTTATCATCAACCTCACTACACTTGTAAATGTTTGCGCACAGACATGGTACTTCCTATGACACCGATACCAATTCCTACTCCTAAGGATAATGGAACTACTACTGTAAATATTTCTTCTGTACCTACAAAAGCCAGCCATCCTGCTAATGTGGTAAATCGGGAGGCAATAAAAATAATTACTTTCTCATACATGACACGAAGAATTCCTAAAGGAATGGCAGCCCCGATTAAGCCCATAACAATTCCTTCTACAATAAATGGTAATCTTACAAAAAGATCGGTAGCACCTATTAATTTCATAATAGCAATTTCGTCTTTTCGTACATTGATACCCATGTCTACAGCAGAATAAATCAAGAATACGGATATTAACAATAACAGCACGATAAAGGTAACAGATACGTAACCTACCAGCATACTAAAACTGCTAATACTTTCTGCTGCTGTAGCGGAGCCATTTACTTTACGTACCCCTTCTAATTTCTGAATATAATCCACTACTTGATTTTGCTGGGATACATCCTTTAAATATACTTCATAGGAGGAGGAATGCTCTAATGGATTGTCCTCTCCAAATACAGCCGCCAGCTCCTGCTTATCCTCTAACATATCACTTTGGAAACGTTGCCATGCCTCTTCTGCGGATACATACTCTACCCTCTCTACCGCTTTATGCACTTCAATCTTCTTTCCAATGGCATCAATTTGAGCCCCACTGGCAGTTTCATCAAAGAAAACAGTAACACCAACGGTACTTTCCGCATTATAAACCATATGCTGAAAGTTGGTGAATAATGCATAAAATACTCCCAGTAAAAACAGGCAGGCAGTAATGGTACCAATGGCTGCCAGTGAAAAAATTTTATTTTGAATAATATTTTTTATTCCTTGTTTTAATCCATACCATAACGTACTCACTGTACATAACCTCCCTGCTGTTCATCACTGATAATCTGTCCCTGATGCAGCGTAATTACTCTTTTTTGCATCTTATTTACAATATCCTCATTATGACTAACTACCAATACGGTAGTTCCCAACTGATGAACCTCCTGTAATAAATTCATGATTTCCCAAGAATTTTCCGGATCAAGATTTCCTGTAGGCTCATCTGCCAAAAGTATAGCTGGCTTATTTACCATAGCTCTGGCAATAGCAACACGCTGCTGCTCTCCACCAGACAATTCATTTGGATATGCTTTTAGCTTCTGCGTCAACCCAACCATGTCAATCATAGCCATAGCATTTTTTCTCCGGCGCTCCCTGCTGGTTACTCCAATTACACGCTGCGCCAACACTACATTCTCAAATACATTCATTTCATCTAAAAGACGAAATTCCTGAAACACAACGCCCAGTCTGCGTCTGAAATAAGGAAGCTCTTTTCTTTTTATATTGGCAACATCCATCCCTGCCACCTCTACCTTACCGGAGGTTGACTGTACTTCCCCTAGTAAGGTCTTAATCAGGGTAGACTTTCCAGAACCACTGCTTCCTACAATAAAAGCAAATTCTCCCTTTCCAATATTTAAAGAAATATCCTTTAATGCTACAGTTCCTGAGGGATATATCATATTAACATTTTGAAGACGAATCAGCCCGTTTGAATTATTTCCAATCATGTTAAACCTCTTTTCTATCATGGTAACGTCTTATTTGACAAAATAGGCGTGAACCGGACCTATTGGTCAATCCACGCCTGATATTGCTCTTTTTTAATACTCAAATGTTTCCATATATTTCATATATTTTACCACCATCAAAGCAATCTTAAAGGTGATGGCATCTTCAAAAACACGTAAATCCAAATTGGTGCTCTTCTGCAATTTATCCAGTCGATATACCAGAGTGTTTCGGTGAATATATAATTGTCTGGATGTCTCTGAAACATTTAAGCTGTTTTCAAAGAACTTATTAATCGTAGAAATTGTTTCTTCATCAAAATCGTCCGGTGACTTATCCCCAAATATTTCTTTAATAAACATCTTGCACAAAGGCATTGGCAACTGATAAATCAAACGTCCGATTCCGAGACTACTATAAGCCACTACATTTCTGTCGCTATAGAAAATCTTTCCAACATCTAACGCCATCTTTGCTTCTTTATAAGAACGAGACACATCTTTAATCTCATTAACGATAGTTCCATAGGCTACATGAACTGTGGTCATAGCCTCTGTATTCAGCATATCAAGAATAACCTTTGCTGTCTTGTCCATATCTTCATATGTCTCATTTGCCTTCACTTCTTTTACCAGGATAATGTTCTTTTCATCTACCTGAGTAATAAAATCTCTTGTCTTATTGGCAAATAAACCTTTTACTGTCTCTAATGCGCTGGTGTCCTTTTCATTTTTGGTTTCAATCAAGAATACCAGTCTCTTTACAGAAGTGTCAATGTGCAGCTTCTTTGCCCGGTTATAAATATCTACCAATAATAAATTATCTAATAAAAGATTCTTAATAAAGTTATCCTTATCATATCTTTCTTTATATGCTACTAATAAATTCTGAATCTGGAAAGCCGCCAGCTTTCCTACCATATATACGTCATCGCTATCCCCTCGGGCCAGAATCACATATTCTAACTGGTGCTCATCAAACACTTTAAAAAACTGATACCCCTGAAGCACCTGACTATCTGCCGGAGAATCCACAAACGCCATAACAGCTTCCTCGTACTCCTCTACATTATTAATGGTGGTGGCCAATGCTTTTCCCTCTGTATCCATCACACAAATGTCAATACGAGTAATATTTTTCAAGCCATCAATTGTTGTCTGTAGTACCTGATTTGAAATCATAGAATCCCTCCAACTTTTGTTTTCGCGCATTCCCCAATTATGCTATATTGAAACAATTCGCCTATTTTTATATTTTATCACCGTTTTCTTTAAAAGTAAATAGCCCATCAAGCAATTTATCTATAAATGGTAATATCTCCTCCTGCTTTATTGTTGCTTTTTCACAAAAAAGAGAATAGAAAAAGGGCTGTCATAAAATGACAGCCCTCTATGTAATCTCATAGTTGAAATTATATTAGTTTGTGATTGTCTGCTCTGTATCCTTATCAAAGATATGAATCTTGTTAGTATCCAAAGCAATCTTAATAGTGTCACCAGGACGAGCAGTTGTACGTGGGTTAACACGAACAGTAATGTCGTTTCCTTCTACGCTGAAGTATAAGAATACTTCTGCACCAAGCATTTCGTATACCTTTACAGTTGCATCTAATACATTGCTTGTACCAGCGCTAACGAAGATTTCCTCATCCTTAATATCTTCTGGACGAATACCCATGATAACTTCTTTATCAATGAATCCACCTTCTACTAACTTCTCAGCCTTAGCATCTGGAAGCTTAACTGCATATGAACCGAATGCAAGCTTAACGCCTTCTGCATCTCTGATAACCTTACAATCAATAAAGTTCATCTGTGGAGAACCGATGAAACCAGCAACGAATAAGTTACATGGCTTTGTATATAAGTCAATAGGAGTAGCAACCTGCTGCATGATACCGTCTTTCATAACTACGATACGGGTACCAAGTGTAAGAGCCTCTGTCTGGTCATGTGTTACATAGATGATGGTAGATTCCAGTCTCTGATGTAACTTAGAAATCTCGATACGCATCTGTACACGAAGCTTTGCATCCAAGTTTGATAAAGGCTCATCCATAAGGAATACCTTTGGATTACGAACGATTGCACGACCCATAGCTACACGCTGTCTCTGACCACCAGAAAGAGCCTTTGGCTTACGGTCTAATAAATGCTCGATATCAAGAATCTTAGCTGCCTCGTGAACCAGCTTGTCAACCTTCTCCTTTGGAGTCTTTCTTAACTTAAGACCAAATGCCATATTGTCATATACAGACATATGTGGATACAGAGCGTAGTTCTGGAATACCATCGCAATATCTCTATCCTTTGGCTCAACATCATTTACTAATGTATTTCCAATCCATAACTCACCAGAAGAAATTTCTTCCAAACCAGCAATCATACGAAGTGTAGTAGACTTACCACAACCTGAAGGTCCTACGAAAATGATGAACTCCTTGTCTGCGATATCAAGGTTAAAGTTTCTAACTGCGACAAATCCATTTGGATATGTCTTTCCAATGTTTTTTAATGATAAACTTGCCATTGCACGTTCCTCCTATATAATCATAATATAATACGTTAACGCGTTTTTTTACCTAACGCTTAACCCAAGATTATGATACACCAAAGGAAATTTATTGACCATAGCATAAATACCCAAAGAACCCTTTACTCTTTTGTACAAAACGTATACTTTTATTTTTTTTCGTTCAATTCGTAAAAAAATTCGTAAAAAAAACTACCTTTTACTGTCGGTTTTCTACAAAACCTTCTCCTAAAACCTCTCTAATATCCGAAATTATGACGAAAGCATTTTTATCATATTTTTTTGCTATTTCACTGACCTTTATAATCTCTTTCTTACTTACAACGCACAACAAAGTTTTTCTTTCTTTTCCAGTATACATCCCTTCCCCATCCAGTACTGTGACGCCTCTTTCCAAGCTTCCCATTATCTCTTTTCCAATTTCTTCATATTGTTCTGAAATGATATATGCCAGCTTCGCAAATTTTCCACCTTCGATAATGGTGTCCATAATTTTTGCAGACAAATATACTGCAATCACTGCATAAACTGCCACATAGATACCAAACAAATATGCACCTGCTAAAATCACCATACTGTCCAGCACAAAAAGAATATTTCCTACCGGATAATAAGGAACATAATGATGAATAATGGCGCTTAATAAATCTGTCCCTCCTGTAGAATAGCCATTTGCAAAAATCATTCCCAGTCCCAGTCCATTTAAAACACTACCAACTACTGCTGCCAGCAGATAGTCCTTTTGAGCAAGCTCTACCTGGGGAATCAGCATCAATGCCAGTGTAAAGCATATATTGGCAAATAGCGTTTTTCCTATATACCGCTTTCCTTTTAACCGCATAGCAACCAGAAAAATAGGTATATTGATGGCAAAGTTTGACAACCAAACAGGAATAGGTCCAATTTCCCATGCTTTCGATAATTCTTTTATTACAATAGCAAGACCGGAAACTCCACCGGTAACCATTCCGATTGGCTCAAACACGAAGTTCACTGCCAATGCCATGCATATGGTTCCTGCGATAATCCGAAGAGTTTCCGTTGCTTCTCTCTTGAAATCTATCTTCTTTTCTTTCACATTAGCCTCCTTTGTGTAAGGAAAAGGACCACAACACTTCTTACGAAATGCCGTCGTCCTTTTCCTGCGTGCTATCATGTAACGCTTCGTCCATTTGAATATTATTATACTGCACGATTTTCTTACGGAATATACGTGCTTTAAAATCTTTTTTTACAGTCTGTTCCTTTACCAGCCTCTGGTACGCTCCTTCCAGACCAAGCCGTTTTACCCACTCTGGTGTCTCCTTCTGTTCCGATAAAATCAATCCAGATACTCCACCAATAGCAATGCACATCTTTGCATTTAATAATGCCGCATGATCCATAATCCATTGTTCCTGAATGCCTACGGGAAGATTTAATAAAATCATGTCTGGAGTACGACTATTGATTTCATTTACTACTGCATCATCTTCCATTTCTTCATCGTACATATATGCTCCTACAACCTTTAATTCTGGCTGCATGGCGGTACAATACATTTCCAATTTTCCAATTTCTTCTTCGGTCTGAGCAATAATATATAAGGTTCTATCCTGCTTTGTAAGATTTTCTAACATCATTCCGAGGCTGCGGCAACTAATTACCATTCCTCCTGCCTCCAGCATCTCTACGTGATGAGTGGTAAGCAGAGCCTCTTCTCCCGGCAAAAATAGTTCTGCCTGAGCAATTAACTGTCGATAGGATTCATCCTTCATTGCTTTATCTAACATGTCAGTAGAGGCAAAGAAGATGACATCCAGATGATCATCAGTGAGATATTCGTTCATTTTTTGAATGAATACATCATTGGTCATCATATCCACATCAATATCCATAATTTTTACTGAAGCTTGCATATAATCATCCTATTCTTAATTAGCATCTACCGTTCCAAGGATAATTTCAATATCATATCCTTCTTCTACATCGCCTATTACAATTTCCGGATCCTTAAAGTAGGCTGCCAAATCCTGACCCATTCCATCCTTTGTAACAATAATTCTTGTCTGTGTTAATGTTTCCTGTGTATAATCTCCAACCTTTGGCACAGTAAAGCCTGCATTTACCAGCTCTGTCTGGGTTGCGCTTGCCAAACCGGTGATTTTACTTCCGTTCAGAACTAAAATATTCTTTCCCTTAGAACTAATGGATTTCTTTTTGCTCACTTTTCCAAATTCCTGCTCCTCAGTATAAGAAACTGTATTTTCCTCCAGCTGTTTAATAAATGCACTTGCCGAGTTGCTATCAATGGTGAATATCTGTCCCGTAAAGGTTCCTGGCACTCCCCAATAATGATAGTAAGCAGCATTCATTTTCTCATAGGTTTCAATATAAGCAATTTTGCTATAAACAGTAAGATTGGATTGAAGCTTATCCTCCTGCTCATACTGTCCCTTAATATATTCAACAATCTTTTCTCTATCCCCATTCATATCTGCCATCTGCTGTAAATAGGATTCACTTGCTACAGATAATTTCATGGTAACAGAAGTGGTATATCCGCTTGTTGCAGCTTCCTCTGATGTGCCTTCCGGACTTTCGGTGGCTGCCACTGTAGTTTCAGAAATCTTCTCATAGGAAGTAACAGCCTTTACTTCCTCATAATGACTTTCGTAAATCTCTTCACTAAGAACAGTATAGTAGGTAATATCTATCCCTAACATTTTTTCCATAATAAGCTCTGCATATCCATATGCCTGCTCATCTTCTAAATCTGCAAAATAATTTCTTAATTTAGATATACGTATGATCTGTGGAATTTCTTCATCAACCACACACAGCTTCTGGTACATCTTTGCCGGAATAATAAAATCTGTCTTTACCGGAATGGTAATATAGTCCATATTACATGTAGTGGTATTACAAATTTCAACCATCATATGAACAATATTTTTCTTATCATCCACAACATAAATCAGATTCTTTGATACTTCTGGCGTTTCTGCCTTGTCTAAAATATCTTCTATCTCTTTTTTATCAACATTTATCTGCCCTTTTTCCGCTTGCTTTGATAATATTTCATAAGAAACCTTGTAACTGATTACGCCTACCGCTAATACGGAAACTATCACTAAAATAGATTTTAACAGGCTCTTTAAAAAAAATACAATTATATTCTTTTTCATGTTAGTACCTTTCCTTATCTGTATCCTGTGCACTTAATGGTATTATTTTCATTACCATTTTACAACTAGTCTACACCAGTATAAATGGAATAATTCCCCAACTTACAAATAAACATACATGTCATTATAACAAATTTCGTTATTGGTGTAAAGACTTGCGTCTGAGGGTTTTTCTAAGTATAGTAATATTCAAATTTTGTATAAAATAGGAGTAGTTTTATATGAACCCGAAATCTGTGATTATAACTGGTGCTTCCCGTGGTATTGGGAAGGCTGTAGCACTGGAATTTGCCCGGCATGGCTACCATGTGGCAATTTGCTGTAAAAATAATATTCACCAATTGGAAGAAGTGAAGATGGAAATTGAAAAATCCTCTGTTTCCTGCCTGACCTTTCAGGGGGATATGGGAGATTTGAAACAGGCACAAACCTTTATCCAGCAGGCAGTACAAGCCTTTGGAGTTCCCTCTGCCCTTGTAAACAATGCTGGAATATCCTATTTTGGTCTTTTGCAGGATATGAGCGAAGAAGACTGGAACCAGATTCTAAACACCAATCTTACCTCTGTTTTTAATTGCTGCAAGTCGGTAATTCCTCATATGCTGCAGCCAAAGAAAGGAAAGATTTTTAATATTTCTTCTGTCTGGGGAAATGTAGGCGCATCCACAGAGGTGGCTTATTCCGCTACCAAGGGAGGCGTTAATTCCCTGACTAAGGCTTTGGCAAAGGAACTGGCACCTAGCGGTATTCAGGTTAATGCCATTGCCTGTGGCATGATTGATACAGACATGAATCGTTGTCTTTCTCCAGAAGACGTGAACTCTATAATAGAAGAAATCCCTGCCGGAAGAATGGGAACTCCAGAGGAAGTGGCAAAATTAATTTATCAGCTTTCCCAAGGACCAGATTATCTCACCGGGCAAATCATTACTCTGGATGGGGGCTGGGTGTGACAAACGTTACGTTTCGGGAACGAATGACAGCACGGAATTATATTGGTAATATAGAGAATCTCTCATCCGATAAAATTCCAGTGAATACCCTTCTATATCATGTTTCGCCACAATATCATTTTATAGGTAGCCAGTGTACAGTAGAAAAAGGTTCTTTATTTTCCGAATGAGTGGTATTTGAACTCGCTGGTGTTTGGATGGTATCGAATGCGCTAGCATGAAGATAACATCCTATGCACCACTGCGTAGTTCATCTTGAGCCGCAAGGCGTCCACGAATTGGAAAATAAAGAACCTTTTTCTACGTCATGTATCCATAATTGATATTATGCGAACTCTACATATCTTTGTAGAAATCTCTGGTTGCAGTTATCTCTTCTGGTACCTGCACATTGTTCTTTTCCCATACCTTATACTTTAAGTCGTATTCTTTCAGCTTCTTGCTACGTTCCCGGTTGAATCGAGCCATAGCCTCTTGGAAAATCGGCTGACCGCCAATGCTCTGTCGAATGTCCATTGCAAATGGACAATAGGTGGCAAGAATCTCCCTTACCGGCTTGCTTAATACAATACCGCCCTTTGCTTCATGGCGAATCCAGTTCTCGTAATCCGTAGCAAAAATCTCTCTGGTGTTATTTCTATTTTTCTGAATTTGAAGCTTTAGCTTCTCCTTCTTATCATCTGACAAATCTTTATTCTTTCGATAGAACTGAAGGAAGTCTGAATATTCACTAGTCAAGGACTTAATCTGAATATTATTCCAGTATGCTCCCTGAATCGTACGGCAAAGCTCCCAACGGAAACCACCTACGAGACGAATCAGCGTTTTCTCTAAATCACCTTCCATGAAGGCCGGAAGCAGAAAACGTCCTGGGGAGGTTCTTCTTCTTCCACTTAATTCCTGCCACATAATACCACGTGAGCCATTGGTTGGAAGGATAATAATGTCCGGATGCACTTCCTGTTGAATAAACTCTTTTTTGATTCCTTCTATTTCCTTTGTGTATAAGCTTTCCCGATAGAAAGCAGAATAGTCAATACGCAGAATCTTGTTAATGCCTGCATTGATTTTATCCTTTGATAAGAAGTTCCGGGATAAGGAGGAACCACAGCCTTCTGTATATAAAAATGGCACAAAGGTTGTAATCTGTCCATTTACCAGACGATGATTTACACGGAACATATTGTTGATTTCAAAGTCTAATTTCAACGCCTTATCAACACTCATTTCCTGATGCTGCTTTTCTGTAATCACCTTATTCTTCTTCTGGTCACGCAGGAACTCATCATAATCCATGTCGAATTCATTCTTAGAAGGCTCTTTCTCCCCTTTATAAATAGCGGTAAGCCATTCCTTCATATCATATACGCCACAGTCTCCATATTCTCCGCCAGTATGGTCTGCTGTCAGAAGCTCTTCTATTAATTCTTCCTTCAAAAGGCGTTCACTTAAGAATCCATATCTCAGGAATAAATCAACCTCTAACGGTGTTTCTTCCGAAGAGTTGAAGTCCTTTAAAAATACCTGCTTGTATATCTTATAGTATACCTTTAAAATGGAACGGCGCAGATTTCTGGCATCATCCTCTGTAGATTCCTTGTCTGGCATTTTCATAAACTCTTCTACCATTGCCACAAAATTCTGAGCGGTTTCTGCATCAATTTCTCCAAAATGCAGAATATTATCCATAGCATTATCCAATTCAGAAACATCTACCATGAAATCCTCTACTAACGCTAAATCAGCATCTGCTGTAACGGCTGCCGATGCTCCTCTGTCTCCGCCTGGATTTAATAATGAAAAATAGGTTTCTTCCATCTGATTTCGGTCAATATCCACCTGAACAGAAGCTTTATCTACTAATAGAGTCTCTAATAAATTGATATAATCAATAATCTGGTCTAATTCACTTAATACTTTGCCTGCATCCTCTCCCATACGTTGCATGGTGCCAGCCAGCTTCGACATCATAGTATACAAGCTCTGACTATCATTAATAATAGGATTTAACAATTCTTCTAAATACTCTGCATAACTAAGGCAATCGGTTCTCAACTGTTGTAATAATTCTGCCTGCTCTTTTACATGATACATGCAAATAGCTGGCGACGCACCATAATATGCCTTCTGAACATCCAATGATACCTTGCTGCAAGCCTGATAATAGCTTAACTTTTCCATGGAAACCTGAGAGTCTAAATCAATGGGACGAACATTTTCCAGACAATGAATCTCTCCTGTATTAACGCCTGCTTCCTGCGCTATGCTTTTATAATGCTCGTAGGTTTTAGTCAAAAAAGCATATCCCTCTTCAGCTGCCGACTGCATTGCCAAATAATTCGCTGCCGCCAAAGTAAGAAGCTTACTCATATTCGCTACCATAAGAGAGCCATAGTCTTTATTTATCTGAATGATTCTCTGAATATCCTTGCTTGATTCTGATAAAGAAAATGCATATATAACGCAATTTGTCTGAGCAGTATAGGTCATGCCATATACCCCTCGCTCTAAATCACTAATTCCTAAAAAACTTCCTGTGCCTGCTACCAATTTCGTTCCCTTGGATGAAATCTGTACACGGCCTTTCACTACAAGAGCAACAGACTCAATCAAATCTCCCTCTTCAAATATATTTGTATCTTTCAATATTTGATTGACACTGTCCTTTTTTAATTCCGCCTTCACACCACTACCCCCTTGCCTAGGTAATCGATCTATATAATTCGTCTGTTTGACTCATCTATAATCAACCATTCTTCGTAAAGAATATTATAACCTCTGGGGATATTTCCGTCAACGAAAAAAGGGAGTTCTGACATTATCGTATTTCACAAAAAGTACCTCCTCTGTGTTATGGTATTTTACCAAAAAAAAGAAGATACCAATGGGTCCTCTAATATAATTTCAACTATTTATTTATAAATCCGTGCATTCTGCGTTGTATAAACCATTGCAGACGTTACCAATGCAGTTAGCTCGGTTCCGGCAACCTCGCGGCACACGAGAGGTCTCACTTAGTGCTGCTAGGTTCCCCTCCTGACACGGTTCATGAGTTCTCATTGCGCAAGACCAAAACGTCAACGCCACTTACATCGGGCGGCTCTACAATTAGAATATCCGAAACAGAACATCACCTCTGCTATAGCGGATTGCAGATACAGGGCACCGCTGACTCCCCGGCTAGCACGGAAGTTTTGACTATTCTAATCTACTCTGACAGTAGGTTTTCATTATATCTACAAAGACTTTGGCTTGTCAAGCTTTTCCTTCTTTCTGCTGTCCCTAAGCTGACGAAAGAATTCTTTCATAATGCCCTGACATTCTTCCTCCAAAATCCCGGTAACCATCTCCACCTGATGATTAAACCTCTGTTCCTGAAGGATGTTAAGAATGCTGCCGGCACAGCCTGCTTTGGGATTCATGGCTCCTATTACAGCCTTAGGAATTCTGGCTTGTACAATAGCTCCGGCACACATAGGACAAGGCTCCAGTGTAATATACATGGTGCAATCCTCCAGACGCCAGTCTCCCAGCTTTTTGCTTGCTTTTTGTATGGCAAGAATTTCTGCATGACCCAATGTAGTTTTCTGGGTATTTCTTTTATTATACCCTCTGGCAATTATCTTATCCTCATAAACAATGACACAGCCAATAGGAACTTCTCCTATAGCCGCTGCCTTTTTTGCCTGACGTAGGGCTTCCTTCATATACTTTTCGTCTACAGATGTAGAATTTTCTTTTTGTTCTTTCATCTTTACCTCTTTCTGAATTTGGCATATACTTTACTATAGCATTAGAATTATCCTGCGTCAAAGCTTGGAGGTACTTATGAATTTTGAATATGAAACCAGCCGTCTTATTTTACGAATCCTTCATCCAAACTATGCGTCCATGGTTTTGGAGTTTTACGAGAACAATAAAGAGTTTTTAGAGCCTTTTGAGCCTGCCCGCCAGGAAAATTTTTATACCTTAGACTTCCAGCGGGCAAATCTTTCTCAGGAATACAGTTCCTTTTTTAATTCCAGCTACCTTCGTATCTGGCTTTTTGAAAAAGAAAATCCTAATGTTCCTATTGGCACTGTTTGTTTCAGTAATTTTCTCCATGGAGCTTTTTGTAATTGTATGCTGGGCTATAAAATGCACCACGAATATGCCGGAAAGGGTTATATGACAGAGGCTCTTTCTTTTCTTCTGCCTCTGGTTTGTAAAGAATATCATTTTCATCGCATTGAGGCATATGTTATGCCAACCAACATTCCTTCCATTGCTTTATTAGAGAAACTCTCCTTTTCTCTGGAAGGTCTTTTAAAGCAATACGCCCGAATCCAAGGAGTCTGGCAGGATCATTATCTTTATACCTATTTATGGCATTAGGATTCTACTGGATATAGCCAATATCCAAAAGCTCCTTGAAGTTCCCGTACCTGGGATAGGCTTTGAAATTCATGAAATCCACATTCTTCAGCTTTTTTCTGGTTTTCTCTGCTATAAATTCCCGGAACACCAATACAATATTTTTGAGAGTGGTGTTTCGTAAAAATAATATGACGGTAACAATAATAACCATGCAAAAGAAACGGATTCCCCGCCAAAGACCAATGTTCTACCGGAAGACAGCCCATATCTTTTAACTCTAACCTTACACATTCTCCCATATGTTCTATTTCAAAGGGATACATCTTTGGAAAAACAGATAAAATATGGCTGCCAAAATCCACCTTTCTTCCCCTTTGGGGACACTGGGAGCAGTTTTGGCACTGACACTGCTCCTTCGTGAAATCTGCTTTTCTTTCTCCCTGTGTTTTACTCTCTCTTTCTTGAAGAATATCTTCCTGACTTTTCTGCTGGCTTTCACTCCTTCTTGTAGAATTTTCTTCCCAGCGTTCTGTCCTTTCTTTTAAAATCTCTTTCCGATCTTCTGGCTTTCTTTGAGAAGTTTCTTCTTGGCTTTCTAATTCCTGTTCCAACATCTCTTGACTTGGAACAGTTTCTAACTCATTAGCTTCTACTGTTTTCCAAACCTTTTCCTCCGAAAATAACTCCTTTTCACCCTTTCTATCTTCTTCCATCTCTGCCGCTTCCAGTTCCTGCTCCCTTGTGCCCAGCAATAACGTAATATCTTTCCATGTGGTAGCATAAAACAAGTCATCCTCTTTGTAAAGCAAAAGACCATCCAAATCAGCAAAAGATTTTTCGGTATTCATAATATTCTCTGTCCTTGTCTCAATACGACAGCTGTAGCTATTTCCATTTTTGCGCAGCTGACCGGCAGCAATCCTTTCCATTCCCCAATCCTTTTGTATAAATAGAAAAACCTCTGGCAGAGACTGCTGGTTGATATTTTGCATATTATCCTGTAGCTGTACTGTGATACGACAAAATTCTCCTCTTAATTCAATCCTTGCGTATCCTGTATTTTCTTTCTTGGTTCCTTTTTCATACCGATACAGATACGATATTAATCGCTGATACTGGCTCATGCTTTCCCCTCTTTTCTTAATAATTTTATGCTATTGCTTCTTTCTTTGAAACCTTTACTATGGCGTCATAAACCGCTGTACTACATCTATATTCCACTTGGCATAGGACTTAGAACATAAAAATTGGACTTTTCTTTAGAGGCTTGCTATAATTGATAAGTATGTGATTATTAATAGAAAGGCAGGTTCTAATATGAGTGAAAGTTGTTCTCAAAATTGCTCCAGCTGCAGCGCAGATTGTAGCAGCCGTAAAGCAGAAAGTATGTTAGAAAAACCACATAAAGATAGCCGCATCGGTAAAGTTATCGGTGTTGTCAGCGGAAAGGGTGGTGTAGGAAAATCCATGACCTCTTCCATGCTGGCAGTAAACTTGCAGAGAAAAGGATATCAAACCGCTATTATGGATGCAGATATTACTGGTCCATCTATCCCAAAGGCATTTGGTATTACCGACCATGCGATGGGTACAGATACCGCTCTATTCCCATGTGTCAGCAAAACCGGAATCCAGACTATGTCTGTGAATCTTTTATTAGAAGATACCGGTGACCCGGTTATCTGGCGTGGACCAGTTATTGCAGGTACTGTAAAGCAGTTCTGGACAGATGTGGTTTGGTCTGATGTGGATTATATGGTAGTTGATATGCCTCCGGGAACCGGAGATGTTCCTTTAACAGTATTCCAGTCTATTCCAGTGGATGGAATCATTATTGTAACCTCTCCTCAGGAGTTGGTTTCCATGATTGTAGGTAAGGCAGTCCGTATGGCGAAAATGATGAATATTCCTATCTTAGGAATCATTGAAAATATGAGTTATATCCAATGTCCAGACTGCGGAAAGAAAATTGAGATTTTCGGAAAGAGTCATGTAGAGGAGGTTGCAGCACAGTATAACCTTCCTGTACTGGGACGCATTCCAATGGCTCCAGAAATCGCAGCCGCCAGCGATGCCGGTGCAGTGGAGGATTTGGAAGGTGACTGGTTCACCGATGCCATTGCTACTATTGAGAAGGCGTAAATTTATCAATAACATTTCAGAATAATGTTATTAGAAAAAAAGAATATTAAATGTATTTTGTACCCAACTCTTTTGAACGAGGGGTGCTTCTTGTCCGAAGGGCAAGAAACTGAAAAATGATGTTTGTCCCACTAACAAGCGAAAAATGAGAAATTAGTAGGGCGGATTTAAATAGCATTGCCCTACTAGCAATGTGAAAATAATGATTTAATAGGGCGTGTAAAAACAATGCCATCCTACTAGTAATTGAAAAACAAGGAATTAGTGGGTCGTGTCAAAAGGATATTGCCCGACTAAAAAGATAAAAATGGTGATTTAGTGGGATGAGTCAAAAGGATGCTGTCCAACTAATAAGAGAAAAGTAAGAAAATAGTAGGGAATATCAAAACAATATTATCCTACTAAAAAGGTAAAATAAAAAATCAGTAGGGCACGACAGCAAAAATGTGCCCTACTAAATGGGATGAAAAGCAAAAGATATAGGGAAATAAGGAAATGCGTAGTATTTTTTCTAGTCCAGACTCGAAAAAATACTACGCATTTCCTCGTTAACGATGTGCTTTCTACGAAAGCAATGCAGTCCTTGCAATCTGTATTGCTGTTTCCTGAGTATCTGCGGAAGCTAAAAAACCGGTGGGATGACAGAACCGAAAATCAGAGAAACCACTGAGTTCACTTAGCTGCTCTGGCGTCTTTCCCCACCACTCCTGTGGAAAATCACAGACCAGACTGCGGTCTTCTTTGCTCTTTGGCACTCCCTGCACACTATACCCACCACGGTTAGATGGATACACAGCAAAGGCATAACCGCTGCCAATGGCTTGATTCTTCCATGGAACATAACATGGCAGAATCAAAACCTTTCCATCATTTTCTTCCATGGCTTTCTCTACTACTGCTTTTGCTCTGCCAAGTCCCTGTACACTCCGAAATTCATTTTCTAAAATATCCTTTGCAGCAGCTACGGCTTTCCAGAAGCAGGCATCATAGTCCTGTTCCTCATCCCAGCCCGGATTAAATTTCTCTATGACTTCTGCCAGAACATTATCACATCCCGTATTATCAGACTCATCCAAAGGCTGAACAAAGTTCTCATCAAAACGCAGAACTTCTTCCTCCTCCAGAATGTACTTTCCGTATTCACGCCAAATCAACCCAAAAGCAGCATACGGAATCCCATTTTCCCGAATCTCCTTATCCTCCTGATGATGATCGAAGCGTCCCCGCCCAATGTCATATATGATTCCATCAAAATCTTCCGGCACATCCAAGCCTCTTTCTACCTGAATCTCCGGATTCAAAATCTGTAACAGTGCGGTAGAAAAGACATCGTCCGCATGAAATTTAGCTCCATGGGTAAAGCCTTTATTTGGTATTTTACCAGTTAAATCTTCTTTAAACTCTAGCATATTTATTCCCTTTAACCTTTTAGGTTCCCTTTCCTTTCTCACTATATTTCCTAATGACCTAAAATCAAAACAAAACCAATCTGTTTTTCTATTCTTCATTATAAAGCTTGTAAAAAGTGTAAGACTCCGCACGCGTTCACATGCGAAGTCCTATCCGGTCTTTCATCCAAAAGCTATTATAAAGATGTCTCTAATGTATTACGAACTTCCTTAATGAAATCCTGGCTGTTCAATACCGTTACATTATCTAAGCTGGTAATCAACGCAAGATCCTTTGTCATCTTTCCACCCTCGATAGTACCAAGAGTAGCCTTCTCCAGCTTATCTGCAAATGCCATCAGCTCTGGAAGGTTATCTAATTCACCACGCTTACGAAGTGCTCCAGTCCATGCAAAAATAGTTGCTACAGAGTTGGTAGAAGTCTCTTCTCCCTTTAAGTGCTTATAGTAATGTCTCTGAACGGTTCCATGAGCAGCTTCATACTCGTATACTCCACTTGGAGATACTAATACAGATGTCATCATTGCCAAAGAACCACAAGCAGAAGAAACCATATCACTCATAACGTCTCCATCATAGTTCTTACAAGCCCAGATAAATCCACCCTTTGCCTTCATAACACGGGCTACTGCATCATCAATCAGAGTATAGAAATACTCAATACCTGCTGCCTCAAATTTCTCTTTATATTCCTTATCGTAAATTTCCTGAAAAATATCCTTGAAGTTATGGTCATAGGTCTTAGAAATAGTATCCTTTGTAGCAAACCATAAATCCTGCTTGGTGTCTAATGCATAATTGAAACATGCCTTCGCAAAGCTTGCGATAGACTTGTCTGTATTATGGATTCCCTGAATAATACCTGCTCCAGTAAATTCATGGATGGTAGTACGGATTTCCTGTCCATCTTCTCCGGTAAATACCAATTCCGCCTTACCAGCTCCCGGAACCTTGATTTCTGTATTTTTATATACATCACCATAAGCATGTCTTGCTAATGTAATTGGAGCAGCCCAGTTTTTTACGCATGGCTCGATTCCTTTTACCTGAATTGGTGCACGGAATACAGTACCGTCCAAGGCGGCACGTATGGTTCCGTTTGGAGACTTCCACATTTCCTTCAAATCATACTCTGTCATTCTTGCTGCATTCGGAGTAATGGTTGCACATTTTACAGCTACACCATACTTCTTCGTTGCCTCTGCAGAATCAATAGTAACCTGATCATTGGTTTCATTACGGTATTCCAGACCTAAATCATAATACTCTGTCTTTAAA